>CAMWMM010000026.1 GCA_947175285.1 uncultured Lachnospiraceae bacterium | reverse complement strand
AACACGGCTAACAGGGCATTGGCATAAGGATCAGAAAAATCTACCTGTTCCGCCCTGTCAGGCCGGATTGTCATAGAGGAAATCACAAGATCAGCAGTTCCGGTCTGCAAGGAAGGAATCAGACCATCCCATGCCGTATTTTCAATCTTAATCTCACGACCAATATACTCACCAAAAGCTTTCATCAGATCTACGCTGACCCCTGTAGGCTCTCCTGCTTCATCTTTACCCTCAAATGGCGGATAAGCCAGTTCCATAGCCACCACCAGCGGCTCCTCATTTTTTCCTTCTTTTCCGCAGCCGCCTACCGCCAGAATCAATAACAGCAGCGACAAGAATATACACATCTTTTTTTTCATAAGTAACATCCTCCATTCCGAACCCTCCTGCTTCTGAAAAGTTCTATATGCTTCTATTGTAACTATCGCTATTACTTCACTCGCAACACTATAACACGGTTTTGATGTAGTGTCAACAGTTACATCTATTCATTTTAAATCTATAAAAATCGCCGCTTTACGGCGACGACTCCAAAATTTTCACACTTCAAACTTCCCCTTTAAAATTTCAGCAAATTCCTCCGACATCTTTTTTGCATTTTCTTTTTTCCAAAAAGCACAATAATTCCGCTTCATCGGCTCATCTCCGCGGTATAACGGAATCCTCACGATATTTGTACCGAGACTGCCTTCTATGGGCGTTCCCTCGCTTGGCATAAATCCTTTTCCGCTGATAACAAGCGTTCTTGCCTCTTCCATATTATCGGCAAACAGCTTTTCTCCCTGCACCCCGACAATCATATGATAATATTCTGCTTCCGTTTCCTTCTCTGCTTCTGACGATACAAGAATACACGGCATATTCTTTAATTCCTGCACCGTAACTTTATCCAGAGAAGACATCGGATTCCTGCCTGCAATCTCTATATGTGTCACAGAAGAAGTGAGAAGCATATTCATAAATTCATCCGAAAATGCCCTGCGCTGGTCATTAAATGCCAAATCAATTTCATTCTTTAAAAGCATACGATACAGTTCATCATGATTGCCATAAAAAACCTCCACCGGAATATCGGGGTACTTTGCCGTAAATTCCTCCAATGCCAGATGAAACTCCTGTCCGCTGTAACAGCGTAAAAAGCCCACCTTGAAACACTCCTGTTCCCCGCCTGCTAACCTTGTGGTCTCCCTGACAATCTGCTCATAATCGGCAATCAGTACAAGACTTTTCTTATAGAAAAATTCCCCTGCCAGCGTCACTTCAAACTTACGTTTTTTCCGTATAAACAGCGGAAATCCCAACTCTCTTTCTAATGCCTGTATCTGCTGTGATATGGCGGATTGCGAAATGTTGCATTCATAAGCCGCCTCTGAAAAGCTATTATGTCTCACAACAGCCTGAAAATATTTTATCTGTCTTAACAAAGGATTCACCTCTATTCAACACTTCCCAAAATACTCCACAATTCATCAAAGACCATTCCATTTCCATATTCTTCTAACTCACCGTCCTGAAAATGATATTGCAGCTCTTTTGCCTCCCTATTTACGCAGGTAAAAATAGAAACAACGGTCTGCTCGTCATCTTCACAAAAAAACAGTTCAGGAATCTCATCCCCATACACATCTGCCAGCCAGAAAAGCCCGTTACTAATCAAATCGTTATTTGCCGTCACATAGTCCAGATAAGCAATTTTCCAATCCGGTATTTCCTGTTTCTTTATCACTCTCCAGCACTCTTTATCATAGCCGATTGTTATCTCCATCTTTGTATACAAAGCGCCATGCGCTTTTCCATAATCTTCCATTTCGAGGACAATCGTATATTCTTCTGTGTAATCACTCGCTACTTCCGTATCAAACCATGCAATATCCGGCACATCCGAAATATCTGTCGAAGGAGAAATATCCGTAACCGTATCCTCTTCTATTTTAAAAAAATCTACCACAATAAAATTATCATGTACGTTATTAACCAAGTCCATGTACACAATAACTTCGTCTTCTCCATCTCCGGTAATATCCCTGTATTCAATATTTTTCACGAAACCCCAATGCTGAAGTTCTTTATCTACTATACTTCCATTGCTGAAAGAAAAATAAAGAAGCGTATCATACTCCCCATCGTTATAGTCTTTCCACGTAACGTCTGTAAGGGATATCTGACTTGACGCTTCTTCCTCATTTTTCTCCAACATAGGAGTATTTATCTCTGCCACAGAGCTGCTTCCGCAGCCTGTCAGATGTATTGTTCCTATCCCAATTATAACTGATAAAAATATATGCTTTCTTTTTGTCATGTATCTTCTTCTCTCATTTGAACTCTTTAATATCTTTTCACATCCTGCAGTTCCTGATACAGCACTTTATAATTCTCATACCGCACCCGGCTGATATCCCCGCGTTCCACCGCCTCTTTCACAGCACAGTCCGGTTCGCCTATATGGGCACATCCGCCGAATCTGCAATATGGCTCGTACTGTTCAAACTCCGGATAGCAGGCAGCCAGTTCCTCTTTCAGAATTTCCGAAATACTAAGCGAGGTAAAACCGGGTGTATCCATCAGATAGGTTTCCTCTCCTAGCGCAAAGATTTCCGAATGTCTGGTTGTGTGCCGTCCTCTTTCTATTTTACGGCTGATGCTCCCGGTTTCCATTCCCGCCTCCGGGTGAAGTGCATTGATAAGCGTTGATTTTCCTACCCCGCTCGGTCCTGCTACGGTCGTTGTTTTTCCGGCTAAAAGACTTCTTAATTCCTCCATACCGTCCTGCTCTAATGCACTGATAAATACGATATGACAGCCGCAGCTTTCATAAACTTTCCGCAGCTTCTCTTTTTCTTCTTCTGATGCCATATCCTGTTTATTAAAGCAGATAATGCTGGGGAGATTCTGCCGTCTCATACGAATTAAGAATCTGTCTAACAGATTTAGATTAGGCGTCGGTTTGACGATTGCGAAAATAATTAATGCCTGGTCAATATTGGCTACCGCCGGACGAATCAGTTCGCTTTTCCGGGGCAGTATCTTTGTAACACTGCCCTCCTTTGCCTCTTCGTCAAGCACATCAATGCAGACATCATCGCCCACTAACGGCTTAATATTGACATTGCGGAAAATTCCTTTCGCCCGGCATGCGTACACGCCTTTATTTTCCACATGCACATAATAAAATCCTGCAATCCCTTTAATGATTTTTCCAGTCATCTATCCTCACTCTACAGTAAACGTAATTTCCCTGTTTACTGTTTTTTCCATGGTTGTACCCTCTGTCGTCGTTACCTCTCCCGTGTCCGGATTCGTCGTTGTTGTAGCTTCCGTTGTCACAACAAATTTAAACTGTATCGTTCCCGTTTCAGATTTAATTCCCGTATAATTAACGCCCACCGGGAAAGAGGAAGTCTGTGTATTTAATAACTGCGTTCCGTCCGCCGTTATAATTGTCACGGTTACGTTCATACCGCCGCGATAATCAGGATCCTCTGTCGGCGCCGTGATATTGTCCGCATATTTATAGGAACGCGCCGAAGGACCTATGCTGACTTTCAAATCTATTACCGTTCCTTTATCAACATAAGAGCCAACCGAATAACTCTGATAGCATATTTTATCTAAAAGAGCATTATCTTCATTATTAACCTGAGATACCGTTCCTACACTCAGACCGCTCTCTGTCAGCGTAGCAACTGCATCCATTTCTTCCATTCCAACAACATTCGGTACCTGGACTTTAGTAATTTCCGCACCCTGACTGACACGTATCGTAATAGAAGATGCCGGAGGCGCTGTCTTTTCCGCTTCGGGAGACTGCGCAATGACATAGCCGCTTTGCACGTTAGAGTCAAAGCTTTGTGTCACATTCACAACAAATCCGGCTTTTTCCAATATGGAAGTTGCCTCTGTCTGAGACTTTCCGATAACGCTTGGTACGGGAACAGCATCTGTTCCCTCTGCAACTGTCAAAATAACATTGCTGTTAATATCTACCATCTGTCCGGCTCTTATACTTGCTCTGATAACAGTGCCTTCTTCATAGGACTGTGTGATTTCATATTCAATTTCAGGCGTCAGGCCAAGGGAAATCAAAGCGCGCTTCACCTCATCAAGGCTCTTTCCTTCCACTTCTATCATCTCTACCTGCTCTACCTGTTCCTCCTGCGCTTCATCATCTTCTTTTCCCAACCTGCTCAGTTCTCCAAAAATACCGAAGTATCTTCCTACCATAAAAATGATGATACCGCCGACTAAAAGCGCTGCTACGACTGCAAGAACAGTGGTAAGGTTCTCCATCTTCGGATCATAATCATCATCCTCATCCTCGTCGTCTTCCTCATCCTCATAATACTCGTCTTCGTCGTCTTCGTCCTCGTCATCCTCGTCTTCATCATCTTCATCATCACGGTAATATTCTTCGTTTTTCCTAAGGCGCATCGCTTCATCCATGGAATCTCTTTTATCGCTCTGTCTCTTAATCTGCGCCATATCTTTATCCGTAATCATTTTGGTAGATGCTTCTTCATCCGGATCTATTACTTTCACAAAATCCTCATCCGGATGCATTAAGGACTGTTTTAAATCAACAATCAGCTCTCCCATAGACTGATATCTTCTGTCCGGACTCTTCTGACAGCATTTATATACAATCTGCTCTACGCTGACAGGAATCTCCGATATATATTCTCTTGGAGAAGGCAGTTCCTCCTGAATATGCTTAATCGCAATGGCAACTGTTGTTTCACCGTTGAACGGAACACGCCCCGTCAGCATTTCAAACATAGTAATACCAAGCGAATAAATATCGCTCTTTTCATCACTGTATCCGCCTCTTGCCTGCTCCGGTGAGGTATAATGAACCGAACCCATGACATTTGATGTAATCGTATTGCTGGTCGCTGCCTTTGCAATACCGAAATCCGTCACCTTGACTTTGCCCTCTTTGGAAATAATAATATTCTGCGGCTTAATGTCACGATGAATAATATGATTATTATGTGCGGATTCGATTCCCATAGAAACCTGAATCGCAATGCTGATAGCTTCTTTGACGGAAAGCCTTGCCTTTTTCTCAATATATTTTTTCAGCGTAATGCCCTCTACCAGTTCCATGACAATATAATGGATGTCGTTTTCCTCACCGACATCATAAACATTGACAATATTGGGATGCATCAGCCCCGCCGCCGCCTGTGCCTCTATCCGAAACTTTGACACAAAGTTTTCATTTTCGCCGAATTCCTGTTTTAATACTTTCACCGCTACAAAACGGTTCAATTTATGATCTTTTCCTTTATATACATCTGACATACCACCGGTACCGATTTTTTCCAGAATTTCATATCGGTCGCCGATTATCATTCCCATTTTAACCATGTTCCACCTCATCTGCTAACGGTTCAATAATAATCACGGAAATATTATCCCTGCCGCCGTTATCATTGGCTTTCCGCACCAATGTCTCTGCTCTTTCCTTCAGACTTCCTTTGCCTCTTACAATCTCCTGTATCACACTGTCTTCTACCATATTGGTCAGTCCGTCCGAACAAAGAAGCACCATATCTCCCGCCTTAAGTTCCAAATTAAAAAAGTCTGCTTCTACCGTATCTCTTGCACCAATTGCTCTTGTAATAATATTTTTATCCGGATGATTCCTTGCCGCCTCTCTGTCAATGCCTCCCATCCGTATCATTTCCTCCACCAGAGAATGATCCACCGTAATCTGCTCTATCCTGTCATCACCCACAAGATAAAGCCTGCTGTCTCCTACATTGGCAACTTCAAGATACCTGCCGATGCAGGTTGCAATGACAACGGTTGTTCCCATGCCGGAAAGCGCAGTATCCTCTTTCGCTTTCTGTCTGGTACGGGCATTTGCTTTCTCGATTGCCTTGCCCATAATCACAACAGGGTTCTTTTCAAAAGACGCAGTAATTTCCTCTACTATCGTCTCTACCGTATACCGCGACGCAAAGTCTCCCGCGTTATGTCCGCCCATACCGTCTGCCACAATAAATACATTCGGCAGATTCCCGACCGGAGCTTCGGAAAGATAGATAAAATCCTGATTCAGTTTTCTTCTACGACCAATATCCGTAATCGCATAGGACTTTAACACTGCATTTCCCTCCTATGACTGCTTTGTCATATATTTTCGTCTGAGCTGTCCGCAGGCGCCATCGATATCCCTGCCCATTTCTCTTCTAATAGTAACATTTATTCCATTTTTTTCAAGTTTATTTTTAAATACATCTATCGCCGTCTTGTCAGACTGTACGAAATCCCGCTCTTTGACGGGGTTTATCGGAATCAGATTGACATGGGCGTTAAGCGGTTTTATCAAATCGGTCAGTTCTTTGATATCTTCTTTTGTATCATTAACACCGTCTGCCAGACTATATTCAAAGGTAATTCTTCTTCCTGTTTTTTCAAAATAGTATGCACATACTTCCATTAATTCATCCAGAGAATACTGATTTGCAACCGGCATTAACCGACGTCTTTTTTCATTGGTAGCGGCATGAAGTGACAAGGCAAGTGTAATCTGTAATTTTTCCTGCGCAAGCTGCCGCATTTTCGGCACAATGCCGCAGGTTGAAACCGTAATACTGCGCTGGCTGATATGTAATCCGTTTTCATCCGTCAAAAGCTTTATAAAGCGCAGAAGGTTATCATAATTGTCAAGCGGTTCTCCCGTTCCCATTACAACTACATTGGAAACCCGCTCCCCGGTCAGTCTCGTAATCGCATAAATCTGGTCGAGCATCTCAGAAGGCTCTAAATTTCTTTCCCATCCGTCTAATGTGGAAGCACAGAATTTACACCCCATCCTGCATCCCACCTGAGAAGAGATACAAACAGAATTTCCGTGCTTATACCGCATCCAAACACTTTCCACCACATTGCCGTCGGCAAGTGCAAACAGAAATTTTTTGGTTCCGTCAATTGCGGATTCCTGTACTTTGAGTGCATTAAGCGCCGTATACGAAAAATGCTCTCTGCACTTTTCTTTCAGGCTCTTCGGTAAATTACTCATTTCCTCATAATCTCTTGCAAGCTTTACATGCATCCAGTCATATAACTGTTTTGCCCGATACGGTTTTTCCGATAATATCTGCATCTGCTCCTGTAATTCGGATAATGTCAGGGATTTGATATCTATTTTGCTTTTCTCCATAAGATGATATTATCCTTTCGCCGCTTTCCTCAGTTTTGCAAAAAAGAAACCGTCCGTTTCATGAATCCCCGGAAGAAGCTGTATCATTCCGCTTTTCCCGGCTTCTTTTAAGTCATCCGGCAGATATGCGCTCATATCCTCTAACGTAAAGGAAAAAGTATCACAAAGCCATTCCACCGTTTTTTCATTTTCCTCCGGATTGACGGTACAGGTACTATACATCAAAATACCGCCCGGTTTCACATAAGACACTGCGTTTTTCAGTATTTCTTTTTGCAGGGAAAGAATCTCTTCTAAAGACTGCTCCGATACATGATATTTAATATCCGGTTTTTTCCCGATGACGCCCAGTCCCGAACATGGCACATCCGCTAAAACAACATCTGCGGACTGGTACAGATTCTCCTGATAATGTCTGGCATCGGCAATTGCCGTCTCCATATTCTCTTTCCGCATCCGCATACGGTTTTCTTCCATACGCGCAAGTTTTCTCTCCGTAATGTCAAACGAAAGAACTTTTCCCGTTTTCTCCAGTTTGGATGCCGCATGCAGTGACTTACCGCCGGGCGCCGCACAGACATCAATAACCGTCTGCCCTTTCCGGATGTCCGCCGCTTCCACCACTAACATAGAGCTGACATCCTGCACGGTAAAAAAGCCCTCTTCATAACCGGGAAGATGCCTGATGCCGTCCGCTTTCTCTATTTGCAGCGCATAAGATAACCATGGGTGGTTCCTAATCACAATACCCTTTTTTTCCCATGCTGCAAGAAGTTCTTCCCGCTCTTTTTTCGTCATATTTTCTTCCAGTCGGATTGTCACCGGCATTTGCTCTAAAAATGCGTCCAGCATTTTCTCAACAGTTTCCTTATCATAGCTTAACAGAAAATGTTCCACCAGCCACTGCGGCATGGAATACATCACCGAAAGATAACGAGCCGGTTCTTTTTTCTCATCAGGATAGGAAACCGTCTGTTTTTGCCTGGATACATTCCTAAGTACACCGTTTACATATCCCTGCAGGGACCCGAATTTCCGCTTCTTTGCAAGGCGGACTGCCTCATTGCAGACTGCCGAATCAGGAATGGCATCCATAAACATTATCTGATATACGCTCATCCGCAGAAGTTCCCGGATAAGCGGCTTCATTTTTTCTGTCGGCACTTTGGAAATCTGATTCAGTATATAATCAATCTGAATCCTGCGTTCCATTGTCCCTTCCGTAACTCTCTTAATAAACGCTTTTTCTTTCGGCAAAAGATAGTCGTATTTGTCCAGTACATCCGCAAGCAATAAGTTTACATAACTATCCGTTTTTGCAAGTTCCAACAGAATATCTAAAATTATTTCCCTTGTATTCATCATATTTTTCACATTAATCTCTTCTTCTGCTGTTATTTCCAAATAAAAGAACCAAACGAAGCAGTTGTAAAATAGAAGAAGCTGCTGCCGCAACATAAGTCAGCGCCGCGGCACTTAAAACTTTACGGCATCCGTTTGTCTCTTCGCTTCCCATCAAGCCATAGTTCCCAAGCATAGAAAGCGCCCTGCCCGATGCGTTAAATTCTACCGGCAGCGTCACAATCTGAAACAAAACGGCAAGGGCAAAGACCCAAATCCCAACATGAATCAACATTTGATTCATCCCCAATAATGCACCAATCAAAATAATCGGAATACCGAGTCTGGAACCGATATTTGCCGCCGGCACTAATGCTGAACGGATTTTTAACGGTGCATAATCTTTTTGATGCTGTACGGCATGGCCGCACTCATGCGCCGCAACGCCGATTGCCGCAACCGAATCCGAACCATATGTGGCATCCGAAAGTCTGAGCACTTTTGCTGACGGGTCATAGTGGTCTGTCAGGTTTCCCCTGATATGCTCGATACGCACATCATAGATGCCGGAAAGCTGTAAAATCCGCTGCGCCGCCTGCGCACCCGTCATTCCGCTCGCACTTCTTACTTTAGCATATTTATTAAATGTTGAACTGACACGCATCTGCGCAAGAATACAAAGCACTGCGCCGATAATGACAAGCATGTAAGTAGAGTCAAAATGCATCCCGTAATATCCGCCATAAGTTCCCATCTTAATCAAGTACCTCCTCTGTTTTCATCTGACAGCCGAGTAAAAACTCTTTTACCGCCATTTTCTTCTTTCCCTCTAACTGTACACTTGTAATTTTTAAGGTCTTTTCTCCGGTCTGTACATAAAAAGCATCTTTTTCCACTGCCGTTATCATACCGGGTTTTGCCTTTTTAGACAGTTTATCTTCTTCACATACACTGCTTTCCCATATCTTTAAATTTTTTCCGTGATAAGTAGTGTACGCACTGGGCCAGGAATTTAATCCCCGCACCATTCTTTCTATCTGCTGCGCATCTTTCTCCCAGTCAATCCTTCCCATTGACTTTTGCAGCATTTTCGCATAACAGGACTCTGCATCGTTCTGTTTTACAGGAGTTATTTCCCCTGCTTCGATTTTGGGCAGCGCCTCCACAATCAGTTCCGCTCCTACACGGGCAAGTTTATCATGTAAGCTGTCCCCGGTCTCATTCTCATCAATCGGCACGACACGCTGTAATAACATATCCCCTGTGTCAATCCCTTTATCCATCTGCATAATGGTAATTCCGGTCTCTTTCTCCCCATTCAGTATCGCCCACTGAATCGGTCCTGCCCCACGGTATTTCGGAAGCAGGGAAGCATGGATATTAATGCAGCCGTACTTTGGCATTGTCAGAATCTCTTCTGACACAATCTGCCCAAAAGCCGCTACGATAAAAACATCCGCGCTATAAGAACGAAGCGTCTCTACCGCTTCGGCATCTTTCACTTTCACCGGCTGGAAAACCGGAATATTATGTTTTAATGCACACTCTTTGACCGGCGTCATCTGCATTTCCTTTCCGCGTCCTTTCGGTTTATCCGGTTGCGTAACGACAAGCACGACCTGATGCCCTGCCGCGATAAGCGCTTCCAATGCCCCTACCGAAAAATCGGGAGTTCCCATGTAAATTATTTTCATCTATATCATACCTTTCTCTCAACCCGCGAGTTTGGGCCATTAGGCACAAACTTGCATGTGAAAAATTTATTTTTCACATTATTCTTCTACTTCCTCAACATCCTGTAACTCACCCTCAACTCTCTCCACATATAAATGTCCGTTAAGATGGTCGAGTTCGTGCATCATAGCCCTTGCAAGCAACTCTGTTCCCTCAATCTCAAAAGGTTCCAGATTCTCATCATAAGCAAGCAGCTTCACATAGTTCGGTCTTGTTACCTGACCGGTCTTGCCCGGTACGCTGAGGCATCCTTCATAACCTGTCTGTTCACCGCTTGTTTCCAGAACTTTAGGGTTAATTAACAATATCGGGTCTTCCCCTGTCGTATCAATCACGACGATTCTTTTTAAAATACCGACCTGCGGCGCCGCAAGACCGACACCGTTTGCTTCATACAGCGTATCATACATATCTCCTATCAATTCCTGTATTCTGGGTGTTATTTCCTTTACTTCCTTACAGTTTTTCTCCAATACGGAATCCCCAATCTCCCGAATATTTCTAATTGCCATTTTACCACTTTGCTCCTTTGTTTAATATGTAGTCATAGGATTAAAATCAAACTGTATGTTCAGATTTTTTAAATCCTGTTCTTTACCGTATCTTTCCAACATATCTTTTATCTGAACCAGTTTCTCATAATCCGCATGCTTCAAATACAACGTATGCCGGTACCAGTCATTTATTTTGGAAATCGCCGCCTGCGCGGGACCGATAATATACGGTGCACTTTCTGCCTGAAAATGCTTTTCTATCAAGCCGCAAAACTGTTCCAATACCGCTTTTCCCTCTTCTTCCTCTTTGGAAAGAACCAGTATGGCAAGCATATGTGCCGCCGGCGGATATTGTAATAGTTCCCGGTATAATATCTCTTCCGCGTAAAAGCTTTCATAGTCCTGATTCGCCGCATGTACAATACTGTAATGCTCCGGCTGATAGGTCTGTATAACAACCTCTCCCGCCTTAGTTCCCCTGCCTGCCCTGCCTGCTGCCTGTGTCAGAAGCTGGAATGTTCTCTCACCTGCACGGTAATCGTTCTGGTTTAAGGATAAATCCGCCGCCAGAATCCCTACCAGCGTGACATTGGGAAAATCATGCCCTTTCACTATCATCTGCGTGCCCACCAGAATATCCGCCTTACCATCGGCAAAAGCAGATAATATCTTTTCATAGCTTTCCTTAGTCCTTGTGGAATCCGCATCCATCCGCAGTACCCTTGCTCCCGGAAACTCTTTATGAACGGCTTCCTCTATCTGTTCCGTACCCGCCTTAAATCCTAACAGATACGGAGAACCGCACTCCGGACATTTCTGCACCCGCCTTTCTTCATAGCCGCAGTAATGGCAGACAAGCATTCCGTTTCGATGTTCCGATAAAGACACATCACAGTGCGGACATTTCATTACATGACCGCATGCCCTGCACGAAATAAAACCCGCATAACCTCTCCGGTTTAAAAAAAGCATCGTCTGCTCCCCCGTCGACAGTCTCTCTTCCAAAAGACTTTTTAATTTCCGGCTGAAAATAGAACGGTTTCCCTCTTGTAATTCTTTCCGCAAATCTATCGTATATACCTGTGGCAACTGTCCTCCGCTCAAACGCTCTGTCAGGCGATACAGCTTATACTCCCCTTTACCTGCACGGTAATAGGCTTCTAACGAAGGTGTTGCCGAACCAAGCACAACACTTGCCCCTCTCATGGAAGCAATCTGTATTGCCGTCTCCCGCGCATGGTATTTGGGCATAGACTCACTTTTATAACTGTTTTCATGTTCCTCATCTATAACTATAATCCCAAGTTTGGGAAACGGAGTAAATAACGCCGAACGCGGACCGATAATCACATCGAGTTCTCCCCGTCTGGCACGTTCCATCTGGTCGTATTTCTCCCCCATGGACAGCGTGGAATTCATCACGGAAACCCTGTCTCCGAATCTCTTATAAAAACGAAGCAGCGTCTGATATGTCAGCGCGATTTCCGGAATCAGGACAATCGCCTGCCTGCCCATCGCTATCATCTGCTCAATTAACCCCATGTAGACTTCCGTTTTTCCGCTGCCGGTAATGCCGTGTATCAGATAAGTCCCCGTCTTGCCGCTCCGGTAATCTTTCATGACGTCTTCTATGATAAAACGCTGTTTCTCACTGAGCGGTCTTGCCGCCTCTTTTCCGGCCATTCTCTTTACGGGATTTCTGTAATAGCTTTCCGTTTCTATAGAAATAATACCCTGTTTTTCCAAACTGTTCAAGGTCGGCGCCGCCACATTTAACTTCTCTCTAAGGAGAGCATGCGGCAGGATTTCCTCATCAAGCAAAGCTTCCAATACTCTGACTTTCGCAGTTTGATGCTTCCTGGCGCATTCTGCCAGTTGTTCTTTTATCTCTTCTTCGCTGCAAAGACGGACAATTTTCTTTTTTTCCGGCTGTTTCAGTTTATGTTTGACCGGAAGCACTGTTTTTAATGCTGTTATCATCGTAGAACCATAGTGACTCTTCATCCAGTATGCCGTCTGTATCAAATCACTTTCAAGCGTAGTGCCTTTTTCATCAATACAGCGAATCTCTTTTATTTTTTCCTCCGGATAATCCGTCTTATCTGATAATTCGACCACATACCCCGTCATATCTTTATTGCCTTTTCCAAACGGAACATGCACCCGGATTCCCGGCGCAATCTTATCCAAAAGTTCATCCGGGATTCTGTACTGAAAAGGTCTGTCAACTTTTTCATGGGAAATATCTATGATAACATCCGCGTATTTTTTACTCATCCGTTATCCTTTCATCCTGTTTCATTTTTCTTATTTCTCTGCCAGAATATCACGGATTAAATCTCTTTCATCCATTGGATATTTTACCCCTTTTATCTCTTGATAATCCTCATGCCCTTTTCCCGCCAGTACAATAATATCTCCCGGCTCGCCATGCGCGATTGCATAAGCAATGGCTTCTTTCCTGTCACAGATTTCCACATACTCTCCATCGGTTTTGCCGATTCCTGTCTTAATATCATTGATAATATCCTGCGGTTCTTCAAAACGCGGATTATCCGAAGTAATAATCGTTAAATCCGCCAGCTTGCCGCTGACTTCTCCCATCTCATACCGCCGCAGCTTGGAACGGTTTCCGCCGCAGCCAAACAGACAGACAAGGCGGTGCGGATGATACTCTTTTAACGTGGACAACAGGCTTTGCAGCGCCATTGCATTATGCGCATAGTCTATCATCAGTGTAAAATCATCCGATACTTTTACCAGTTCAATCCTGCCTTTCACTTTTGCCTGTAAAAGAGCATTTTTTATGGCATCCTGCGGCACCTGAAAATGCCGGCATATCGCAATCGCCGTCAACGCATTATAAACACTGAACTTGCCGGGAGCCGCTGACTCTACATGAAAATTCATAAGCCCTGTCACATCAAAAGAAACACCTAACTTTCCGCCGCCGGAAACCAGTTCCAGATTTTCCGCTTTTAAATCGGCGTCCGTCTGAATACCATATGTTTCAAGTGCGCAGGTATGCCCTTTAGTCACGCGTTCCCAATGTTCATCATCCCGATTTACGATACCGACCTTACACTGCTTAAAAAGCATTCCTTTACAGTGCAGATAATCTTCAAAATCTTTATGCTCATTCGGTCCGATATGGTCGGGTTCCAGATTCGTAAAAATACCGTAGTCAAAAATAAATCCCTGAGTTCTGTGAAGCATCAGTCCCTGAGAAGATACTTCCATAACAACCGTATCGCATCCTGCATCCGCCATCTGCCTAAAATACTGCTGCACCAGATAAGATTCCGGCGTCGTATTGTTCGCATGAATATGCGTCTCTCCGATAATCACTTCAATCGTTCCAATCAGACCGACTTTTCTTCCTGCCTGCTCTAAAATGGATTTTACAAGATAAGTTGTCGTTGTCTTTCCCTTTGTTCCGGTAATACCGATTACCTGTAATTTTTCCGCCGGATTCCCGAAATAGGCAGCCGAAATAAAAGCCATGGCATAGCGGGTATCCGCCACCTGAATAACCGTTACCGCGGCATCTTCCGGAAGTTCCACTTCTTTTTGTACCACCAGGACCGCAGCGCCTGCCGATACCACCTGTTCAGCGTAATCATGCCCATCCGCGTTTGCTCCCTGAATACAGATAAAAAGACTGTCCTGCACTACTTTTCTGGAGTCATAGACAATCTCTGTCACTTCTATCTCTTCTGTACCTCTGATACATTGATATTCTATATTCGCTAACAATTCTTTTAATTTTCTCACCATAACATCCCTTTCATATCAACCTCTTTAAATAAAATAACACGAAATGCACTCTTTTTCAACTTTTCCCATTTTCTTTATAGGAGTTTATATTTTTATTAAAAGAAGTTTATATTTTTATAAGAAAGAAAACACAATTTGGACACATTTCCCATCTATGATAAAAATCAAGATAGTTGAACAACTCACTATCTCCCCCCTCATAAGAAAATACGAAAAAGCCTGAGAATCTCTCAGGCTTTTTCATTATGTCCTTATCTTAGTTTCTCTACTGTAATGTTATCATATAACTC
Organism: uncultured Lachnospiraceae bacterium; assembly: GCA_947175285.1. The sequence continues at coordinate 6,164 of CAMWMM010000026.1, read as the reverse complement.
TTCTGCTACGTCCATTGGAATATCCGCACTTTTTAATGTTGTGGCATTTGACGCTGAAATGGCAGTCGCTTTACGCAAAGATTCCTCTACCGGCTCGCTTTTTAAAATCGACATGGCATAGGAAGCTACCACACAGTCGCCGCAGCCTACCGTATTTAATACCGTAACTTTTCCCGCCTTGGCAAAATAGACGCCGTCGTCACTCACCGACAAAAGTCCTTTTTTGCCCATTGATACGATAACATGGGCAATCCCCTCCTCATGAATGGCAAGCGCCGCTTCTATTGCCGCCTCCCTATTAACAAGTTTATGCCCCATAATATATTCTAATTCCTTTAAATTCGGTTTAATGAGATAAGGCTTTGCCCCGATAGCGCTTCGCAGGCTCTCCCCGCTTGTATCAAGCAATGCTTTCATACCTCTCTCCCGCGCTTTTTCTATCAAAAGCGTATAAATATCCTCCGGCACACCTCTCGCTGCGCTTCCGGACAAAACGACAAGTTCACAATCGGATAACAGATTATCATACTGCACAAGGAATTTATCAAGCTGCTCTTTCTTAACTTCCGGTCCCGGCTCCAATATTTCCGTTACATATCCGTTATCAGCCAGAATATTCATATTGCTTCTGGTTTCGCCGTCCACACGGATAAAGCGGCATGCCACATCCCTGCCTTTCAAATCATCCTCTATAAAACTTCCCGCATATCCGCCTAAGAACCCTGTAGCGCATACCGGAACATCATACTGGCGCAGTACTCTTGTCACGTTAACGCCCTTACCGCCCGCAAGCGACATCACAGTGCGCATTCTGTTGACATGCCCCGTAATTAATTCCCCTGACGTATAAGTTTTATCCACCGCCGGATTTAAAGTTACTGTAAGTATCATAAGTATCCCCCCACTCACCTTGCGTAATCGTGCATAACAATCTGCAGACTTTCCCGCCCTTTATAGACATTAATATCCGGATAATAAATCATCTGAATAACAATGGTATCGCTTCCCTCACGGTACAGCTTTTCCCGTTCTTTTCTTCCGAATGTCTCCTCCAAAAAAGCATGCCATTTCTCCATATCTCCGAAATAAATCATCTCATAGGAGTTTCCCTGTTCATCCTGAATCCGGTATTTTCCTACATTTTCATTTTTTCCTAAGAGCCTTCCCTGCCGTATGTATACATTTTTTTGCGCAAAAACAGGCTTCGGATTCCCGTTTCCAAACGGCTCAAGCTTCTGAAGCTGCCTGACAAAATCCATACGAATATAAGAAAGCGGCATCGGCACATCGATGACAATTTTCTCTATAAAATCTTCATCGGACAGTTGGCAGTTTCTGTTAAGGGTATTGCGGAACTCTTCTATATTTTCTTCCTGCATCGACAATCCCGCCGCCATTTTATGTCCTCCGTATCTGGTAAAAAGATGCTTACACAAGCTCATCTGCTCATACATATGATACGTCTCTATCGAACGTCCCGAACCTTTCACACCCTCTTCCGCTTTTGTCAATACAAAAACAGGCTTGTGGTATTTTTCTTTAATCCGCCCTGCTATGATACCCGCAAGGCTTTCATGGCAGTCCGGCAAATAGATGACAAGCACTTTATCCTCACACAGTCCGCCTTCCTCTATCATAGCGATGGCCGCTTCCGTTCCCTGCCTTGTCATTTCTTTCCTGCTGTCATTTAATTCTTTCAATTCCCCGGCAATCGTAACCGCTTCCCCAAAATCATCACAGTTTAACATCTGCAAAGCCTTTGTGGCCGTATCGAGCCTGCCCGTCGCATTCAGGCAGGGACCTAATACAAACCCGATATGGTAAGCCGACAAAGTCTTTCCCTGCATGCCGTTTACTTCTATTAAAGCCCGCAGTCCGGGATTTTTAGTCCGTATCATCTGTTTTAATCCATACTTAACTAAAATCCTGTTCTCATCGAGCAGTTCCATCACATCGCCCACTGTGGCAAATGCTGCAAATTCCAACAATTCCTGCAGCAGTTCTTCCCTTTGGATGCTGCCGTTTTCTTTCTCATATTCCTCCATCAAAACCTGTACAAATTTATATGCAACAACTGCCCCGCAAATACCGTCAAAAGGATACTTACACTTCTCCTGCTTCGGGTCAATGACAGCTTCCGCCGGAGGCAGTATTTCTTTCCGACTCCCGTCTTCCATAACCTCGTAAGGTACTTCATGATGATCTGTCACAATAACGCTTATGCCGAGTTCTTTCGCATAAGCAATCTGCGGCGCCGCCGCAATACCGTTATCACAGGTTATAATTGTATTGATTCCGTCTTTATGCGCATCTTCAATCAAGGTGTCATTTAATCCGTAACCGTCTTTGATACGATGCGGAATTACCGTATCTGCTTTTGCTCCACATGCTTTCAGCCCGCGCAGCAGAATATATGCGGAACAGATACCGTCAATATCATAATCCCCGATAATACGTATCGGTACATTTTCCTTTATTTTAGACAGCATAAAAGCGACTGCTTTCTCCATATCATAAAGCAGCCGCGGTGCATGTAAATCTTCTATTGTGCCGTTTAGAAAGAAATCAATCTGCTCTTCTTCCACGATATCCCTGTTACGAATAATACGGGCAATCACAGGGTCAATCTGAAACCTTTCCGCGATTTTTGCAAAGTCAGCCCTCTTAGCTGACACCATCCATTTTGCCATATTGATTTCCTATTCTGTCTTTCGTTTTAATCAAGCAGGGAAGTTTTTCCCCCTACTTGCTGTGTGTGCAAAAAAGTGGACCAGATGGGAGTCGAACCCATGTCCAAAAGCCCATTCCCTGTACTTCTACTATCATAGTCTGCCGTTTCGGATTACTCCACATTCCCTCCCGTATCAGGAGGCGGACGCCCCAATACGTTTAGTAGCTTCATAATACGCCCACAGGCTCAAAGCTTTGCCGGTGTCGTTTCCTGCATAGTCGATGCCCGGTTCTTAATGTGCAGGTGCACTAAGGCGGACAGCTGCCATTAGGCAGCGTATGCTAAATTATCTTCAGCGTTTATATTTAGTTTTGCGATTTAACGCATCGCCTGCGGATAGCTTCTCCAGCTGCAAGACCCCTGTCGAAACCTTGACTGGCCCTTATGAAATTATTATACCATATATCGGCAAATTTTAGTAACTTTTTTAGAGATTTCTGATTTTAAAATCTCTTTCGTGTTCTCTGCGCTGGTCTTTTTTGGCTATATCCTGTCTCTTATCATAAAGTTTTTTACCTTTGGCAAGCCCGATTTCCAGTTTTGCCCTGCCGTCTTTAAAATATACCTGCAATGGAACTATAGTATAACCCTGTTCCGCCAGTTTTCCCGCCAGTTTTCTGATTTCCGCTTTGTGCATCAATAACTTCCTGACACGCAGCGGGTCTTTGTTAAAAATATTTCCTTTTTCATACGGACTGATATTCATGCCATAAACGAAAGCTTCTCCATTTTCAATCCGGATAAACCCCTCTTTGATACTGCACTTTCCAAGCCGCAGCGACTTTACTTCCGTGCCGTGCAGCGCAATACCCGTTTCATATTTTTCCTCTATGAAAAAGTCATGATATGCCTTTTTGTTATTGGCAACTAACTTCATTGCTTCCTTTGCCATAATATTCCCCCCTTTCACCGGGTCTCTTATCCCGCCTAAATAGCTTCCTCATCAGGAATAGAAAAATCTATCGCTCTTGTCAGGCGTTCCACACCATCCACCCGGACTGTAATCTGTTCTCCCAGACGATATTTTTTTCCGGTCTCCTGTCCTGTCATTTCATAAGCATTTTCATCATACACATAATAATCTCCCGGCAGTTTTGATACATGTATCATACCCTCAACCGTGTTTGGCAGTTCCACGTATACGCCCCAGCTTGTGATGCTTGATATGACGCCCTTAAAAACCTCGCCGATATGCGCCTCCATATATTCCGCTTTCTTTAGTTTATCCGTTTCACGCTCCGCCTCTTCGGCACGCCGCTCCATTTCGGAAGAATGCTTTGCCACCATCGGCAGTTTATTCTGGTAATGTTCAAGTCTTTTCTCCTGCAGCCGCCCTCTTAACTGCTCCTTAATAATCCTGTGTATCTGTAAATCCGGATAACGCCTGATAGGCGAAGTAAAATGGCAGTAATAGCGGCAGGCAAGTCCGAAATGCCCATTGCATTCCACTGTGTATTTTGCCTGTTTCATACTGCGCAGCGTTAACCTGCTAATTAACATCTCCTCCGGCGTTCCTTCCATCTTATCTAACAGCTTTTGTATTTCTTTAGGATGCACCTCTTCATTTGACGTTTTGATATAATACCCGAAATTGTGCAAAAATGTAGAAAGCTTTGCGATTTTCTCCGGATCCGGATTGTCATGAGTACGGTAAACTAACGGTATTTCCATCCAGAAAAAGTGCTGTGCGACCGTTTCATTGGCAATCAGCATAAAATCTTCAATTATCTTGGTTGCCACATTCCGCTCGTAAGGCTTAATCTCTATCGGATGTCCCTCTTTGTCCAGTGAAATCTTACTCTCCGGGAAATCAAAATCAATCGAGCCTCGCTTATGCCTTTTTTTACGCAAAATTGCCGCCAGCTTTTCCATCTGTTCAAACATCGGCACTAACGTCTCATATTCTTTGCATTCCGCCTCGTCATGGTCTTCTAAAATCTTTTTGACGCTCGTATAAGACATTCTTCTGTCTACACGGATAACCGTTTCCGCTATCTGATAGTCTGTCACATTTCCTTTTTCATCAATTGTCATCAGACAGCTTAACGCCAGTCTGTCCACACCCTGATTCAGGGAACAGATACCGTTAGAGAGTTTGTGCGGCAGCATGGGAATTACTCTGTCCACAAGATAGACACTCGTTCCGCGCTCATAAGCCTCCCAATCTAACGCAGAGTTTTCCTGCACATAATTGGACACGTCCGCAATATGAACGCCCAGATGATACAAATCCCCTTCTTTGGAAAGGCTGACCGCATCATCCAAATCCTTTGCATCTTCACCGTCTATCGTAACCATTTTCACATCCCGCAAATCCATGCGCCCTGCCATATCGGCTTCCTGTATTTCATCCGGAATCCGCTCCGCCTGATTCATTACTTTTTCCCCAAATTCAACAGGCAGGTCAAAGCCTCGGATAATCGACATAATATCTACTCCCGGGTCATTGATATGCCCCAGGATTTCCACCACTTTTCCCTCCGGCTTGTGGCGTTCATCCCCGTAACTTGTCAGTTCTACCACTACCTTATGCCCGTTTACCGCTCCTTTAGAACGCTCTTTGGGAACAAAAATATCCGAAGCAAGTTTTCCGTTATCCGGAATCACAAAGCCAAAAGACGCCGACTGCTCATACGTTCCCACAACCTGGCTTGTACCATGCGATAATATTTTGCAGACAGCCGCCTCCTGCCTTTTACCGCGTTTTCCGGGCAATAACTCCACCTGCACCTTGTCGAGATGAAAGGCATGATTTGTCATATTTTCCGGAACATATAAATCTTCCTCTCTGCCCTCTATCTCTACGAAACCGAAACCTCTGGCATTGCCGATAAAAGTACCTGTCAATAAACGGCTGTCTGATTTTACATATTTCCCTTTGGCGGTAATCTCTATTTTCCCCTCCGCCAACAGCGCATCAAGCACATGCCGAAACTCTTCCCTGTCCGCTTTGGAAACCTGCATAAACGAAGCAAGTTCTTTTTCTTTCATCGGCACATACATCTCATCTTCAACGAGTTCACATATTAACTTTTTTCTTTTTTCAAATAATTCCTGATTCATTTCCATCTGCGTCTGTTATTTACCTACTTTCCGCACGTGCTCTGTGCAATAAAAAAGCACTCTTTCTACAAGAGTGCTTCCACATCATCTAAAAAAGATTCAGGTTTAGAATAATTGCCAACAGCATAAATCCTACTGCCAGTCCTGTTGAAATCTTAACAAGCTTTCCTTCCATGGAACGGCCTTTATTCTTTCCCCAATATGTTTCGGCTGCACCGCTGACGGCTCCCAAGCCCGCGGACTTTCCCTCCTGCATCAATACCAGTATTACCAGTGCGATACAAATTATAATATATATAACAGTTAATACAATCCTTAACGCTTCCATTGAAAACTGCTCCTTTCCCTATATCAAGCAGATTTTAGTGTA
>CAMWMM010000025.1 GCA_947175285.1 uncultured Lachnospiraceae bacterium | reverse complement strand
GTCTATATCTTATAATTAGTATAGCATATAGTTTTTGTATTTTCCAAAAGAGCCGGTAAATAATACCCTAGCTCTTTTGGAAATTATACCAATTTTTTTGCATCATTTTCAGATATGCTTCCGAATTACCAAAAAACAGGAAAATAATCTGAGTATCAATTATTTTCCTGTTTAATAGCTGTGGTATTAAAATTTTAAGAAAAATATGATGTTTCATGCTGCCCGAAGTTCCGCAAGCTGTAGTTTTTATGCCCTATAGTTTACTGTTTCCTATGCATTTATGCATAAAAGATTTTCTGCTTCCGCAAATTCATTTTCGGTATAGCCACAGGATATAATCTGTTCTTTTGTAAAATTAGCCTGAATCATCCTCTCAATAGCATTGAGCCGTTCTTTTTTTACACCTTCTTCAAAACTCATTTCCTTAATGGCTTCTGACCAATTGCACATAGTCTGCATCCTCCCTTCCAGTTCGGTTGTCATTATCATCCCATATTTTTCTGTAAGTATACGTTTCTTTTCCTCTATGCTCATCTTGGAAAGTAGCTTTTCCAGCAAGGAGATTAGTACGTTTTGGGAATCCTTTATGTTTTCCCCGGTTCTTACATTGATAATGATGCCCCTCATCAAGTCTATGTCATACAGATTTCTCTTATTTCCATAAACGGTATTTCTGTCAAGGTTGATTTCCTCAATGGAGTCACCGTCCTCACTGTTATCCAAACATTTACTGGGATCTGATAATCGCTGTGCCTCTAAATTAATTAGAAATTTCATTTCTGTTTCTTTATGATATGCAGTAAAACGGATATCAAAGAAAATTTTTCCCTCTCCTGGAATATTGTCTTCCGTACAGGATACGTTTACACGTCCCATGTTTGAAAGACCGGCATCCAACGGTCTTGTCCCGATTTCAATATCCTTGCCAATACTGGACATAATATCCTCAATCGTCATATCCTTAAATTCCTGAACTGCGTATTTTAATATCCGTGCCAGTATTTGCTTATCTGCAAGCAGGAATTTTATATTTGTGTCATAAGGAGTTGGAGCCATTTGTAGCCTTAACTGCCTGTGTTAGATTAATATCTGTCATCTTATTGCCCTTTCCTTGTATTTACTGCAATAAACAAGGTTTTTAATACAGTGGTGAAAAACGGTTGAATTATTTTTATTATACTTGACTTGTGTAATAATATCAATGACCGCAGACTATAGAAATCTTCCTTTCCCATTCTCCAAAATCTTGTTTAATGGTCTGTGCCATACCCGCTTGCTACAATATTACCGTTACTATCCACAATTTCGATTAAACGGTTAGGCTGCCATCCCTTATATAGCACCTCTCTGATTTCTCCAAAAACTGATATGTCATAAATTCTGTATTCTTCATCATAGCAATCAGACATATCAAGAAAATTAATAAGTTGCGTTTCTGTATATACTTTTGCATATACTTCGTTATTAATTAATTTCTGTACCAGATAATTGTGCATGAATAATTTCCTCCGTTTTATCTTCGTTTAGTAATGAACCCTAACTAAAATACCAGCTATCTATGCCGTAAATATTGTGACTTTTTCTTGTTAATGTATATTTATCAACTTTACAAATATCACAGCTTTTTTTTACGGCGCGCCGCCGGCCCCTTGATGTACATCTCTTGGCAAAACGTTTAGACCTGATACCCGCCAGTCGGTTTTTATGATACATTCCCATTTTTACTCTCCTTTTATAAAAAAATAACAAATAAATGTATTTTGTTAATACTGCTCCTCTATGTTCTTACCAGACGATTTTCAGGTGTGTGTAATCAACCGGTGATTCCTTCAGGCTTTCCACTACCCTGTCATAGCGGAAAAACCAGCTCATGTTTTTCACATTGATATGTTCTGCTATCTTATCAAGTGGTGCGCCGTCTTTTATCATCAGCGCCTGGCTTAAGATGCGCAGGTCGTTATAGGTAAACGGCTTTACGCCGCAGGTCGTGCATGCTTCATGTAGCCGGTTCTGCAGTGCCCTTGCGCTGATTGCCTTTCCCTTTTTGTTCAGGAAAAAATACGGCTGGCTGTCGGTACGCTGCATGGAATACCGGTCAATCAGTTCCACAATATCTTCCGGTAGTTTTACAAAGCGGTAAGCATGTTCCGTCATTTTCAGGCGGATTCCGAAATTACCGTTTGCGTCCTGCAGGAGCATATCCCGTTTTAAAGAAACCAACTCATTTGTGGTAAGTGTTGACCGCAGCACCATAGAACAGGATAAAAAACCTGTCATATCGCCCTCTGACCTAAAATATGCCAATACTTTGTCAATACTGCCCAATTCAGGCAGATCCTCCATACGAAACTGCATGTCCGGAAATATGACATCAATTGCGGAAAAGAGGTTTAAATATCCCGCCTGGATTTCTAATATATCCGCATTTTCATCCATATAGCGTGCTACGGCACGCAGCACGCTTAGATTATAGTCCGTAGATTTCATTACACTGCCTTTGCCGTTGAAATATGCCTTTAGTGTTTCCTGCGTAATGTCGAGGAAATCGCATTTTGCATAGTCACATAAAGCATTAAAAACATAGGCATACTGCTGTTTTGTCCGTTCTTCCCGTATCTTCTCAGAATAATACTTCTTTAAGATAGTGATAAATTTGGGACTTAAATAGGGAGAAAACGCACCAGTCTCTGTCTCGTCCATAAAACCCTCCTTTGCCATTCTTGGGAGAAAACAGGGAAAGTGTAATCAACTACGCACTATGGGAATGGAGCATCCTTTTGTATTGCCCTTCCTTCCTTTTTTAGCGTAGCTTCTTTTCTTTCCCTTTCTCTTTTTAAATCATATGTTAAACAAATCTCAATACCTCAGATTGGGGCTGGTCATAATGAAACAGGCGTGGTTTCCTGCTCCGTTATTTCCATAGTGCGTAGTTGTCTGCATAGAATGCTGTTTCACCTATGCCCTGTCTGGGACAGCTTGTCTTCATCTACTTCTAAAACGGCTATTATCCGCATTCCTCTTCCTCCTCGTCCTGCATCGGATACCAGTGGTATTCGCAGTCTATATTTTCGCATTGCCCGTTCCACATAATGCTTCCGCATTTAGGACAGTCTGATACCTGATATGGTCCTCCACCCTGCATCTGCTCACATCCTTTCTCAAGCAGGTTCCACTTTTTCATAACGGAGATTTCGTGTAGTTTCCCCGGCAGTTGTTTTATTATATCTATGCGCTCCTGTATCTGGCAGACGAAATTCTTTTTGCTGTCATAATCATCATACATAAGGGCGACCATGAAATTCAGGATCGTTTCTTCCAGTTCACTGTCCTGTTCCCTTACCTGTTTTATGGCAGCTATCCCTTCTTTTAACAGTTTTCCCCAAAGAATACAGCAGCTCTCACTGTCAGGTCCAAGCCGCTCCAGCCATTCATGTAGATTATGTTCCTCTGCATCTGTCGAACAGCAGCCTTCCTGAAGGAAATACCGGACTTTTTCCCCGTCATATACCCTTCCTAATGGAAAAAGGGCGCACACGGCAGGCTTTGCATCCTGGACATAGCATTTATTATGGAACAGGAAAGGACATCTTGCATCCGTCCTTAACCTTACAATAGGAAGTCCGGAATCTTTGCCGACATACAGCTCGCAGTAAGTAATGAGCAGTTCCTTAAAAGAAATGCCAAGATACTCCTGCAGACGCATAACATCATAGGCAGTAAGCAGGACATCTCCTCTTTCTTTGCAGCACCGGCCACAGCAGTCGCATCCGAACCGGAATGTTCCCTCTGGTTCAAGGTAATTTAAGTTTATGATATCTTTATAATCCATCTTATAAAGTGCTCCTCTCAAATAAAGTAATAATTGGGTGTCCTGGCTCCGTTCAGTCCAAGTGCAAATTCCAATATATCCGGAATCATGTCCCTGATATGCCTATATTTCTTTTCTTCAGCGCAGTAATCCATCTGGCCGCCGTCAATTTCTTCACAGTGCTGGTCGAACAGGGTATAATCAATGGATGCGTCGCAGCCTTCCGTATAAAAATCCGGTTCAGCCCCCTGCATTGTCATGATCCGCCCGTCCTCCAGCACAATCCATATTGCATCAGACATATACGCCCTCCTTTCCTTAAAACGTAAAGAAGACAGAATAACTCTGCCTTCCCCAATACGGTTATATACCGGAATAATATTATATTTAGGTCAAATACCTATGCGGGAACTGCCATCGTCACTTCGCACTTTTCCCGGTCAAAGTAATATACATGGTCGGAAAGGTAATCTTCAGGTCTTACAACGTTGTTGTTTACCCCGTTTACCATATCCGTAAGATAAGATACATCTGTATTTTGGTCTGAGCATATGGCAAGAATTTCATGTACAGAGCTGGGCAACAGGTACAGGTTGCTGTCAAACTGGTCTGCCAGTTTTTTCAGTTCAGATATATTTAACAGCATTGCTGCGCCAAAAGAAACCGATTTGTTCGTAAGAATCATCATTACCTTTTCTGTATTTATGATATCCATCGCATCCTGCACTACATATGCTGTTTCTTGCGGCAATAAATTGATTATGGGTGTCACAAGTGTATTGTTCTTGCTGTATGTATTTTCCAGTGCCGCCTGATAGATATCCTTAATGCTCTTGTTCCATATAAGAGCCTGCATCTTGCTCACATAGAAGCCGTCCAAGTTCCGCTCCTTGCAGTCACAATGGACCAAGATTGCGAGATCCAGGAACTTAACATGTATTTTCCTTTCTAAATCCGCCTTGTTCTTCTCATAATTCACCAAACGCAGGAATATTTTTCCCTTTACGTCCTCCCAATTGATAATGCTTTTCATTTCGTTCATTTATCTGCAGCCTCCTTTTAAAAAATTCCGCAAAAAAAACCACCCCTTCCGGAGTGGCATTCTGCGTACTGACTATATTAAATTAAAATTGAAATTTTGAAATCCCGTATATGGGGATTGTAATGATATTGTCTGTCTTCCCGCCATTGGTATTGCCTTTGGCGTATAGCAGATAATCTGCCTTTTTGTTTTCCATGGCAGCGCCGGCTGTCCTGCCCGCATTTTTTCCTGCCTTAACTTCTATGGCATACGTTTTCTGTGATCCGGCCGACTTGACATAGAAATCAATCTCTCCGGCTCCCCATGTAGCAAATGCCGGTGTCTCCAGTGCAATCTCATTGGGATGGACTGTGCGCCGTTTTAAATCCAGATACACAAAGTTCTCATTAACAATACCGGTAACTGTTTCTTTCGGACATCCGATCTTAGTGAGAAAATAATTCGCCAGGCCGGTATCCAGGAAATAGCATCTTGCCCTTGCCTTGAAATCCATGATACTGCATTCCGGGAGTTTTCCGGCGAAACCGATGATTCCGGAGCTGTAAAGCCAGTTAATTGCCCGGTTCACGGATGCCTTGGAAATATTGCTGGAATAATCCTTTACGACAATGCCCTGCAGTTCTTCGCTGAAGCTGTCTTTGTCAAACCCTTTCTTTTCTTTGGCAAGAATCCTTGCAATGCCTGAAAACATGTTGTCATATACAGCGTCGTCCAGAATATCTTCAAAATACCGTTTGCTTTCATTCGTAAAAAGCCGGATAATTTTCAGCAGTTCTGCCTGACAGTCCTCAAAAGACGCATTATTCAGGTACTGCAGCACAACACCGGGATATCCCCCGATTTTGCAGTAAGCCTCATAATGTTTTTGTAATTCATGGTATACGGACGCATCACTGCCGCCAAATAAATCCATTTCCTTATACAGCCTGTGCCTGTCAAGAGCCATCAGGAATTCTTCAAAATCCAGTGTATTGATTTCCAGATAATCAAGGTCACCTGACGAATACTTGAATTCTTTATTTAGTATCCGTCCCGGATAGCTTCCTGTGACAATAAAGTCGCTGTCCAGTTTCCTTGTAAATTCCCGGATACGGTTATAAATCTCCGCCGACTCCTGAATTTCGTCAATGATGACGATTGTGTCTTTGGAATCCTTAAAGTTCGGATCATACTGCCTGATCAGTTCATGCACCGGATTTTCACACATTAATCCATTGCTCATCCGCCGGCGCAGTTCATGGTATTTTTCCAAAAACAGTTCCCCGGAAAAATCCAGCAGATTGATATATATTTTCTGCTGGTATTCCTTATCGGCAAATTTGTTTGCAAGATAAGTCTTGCCGACCTGCCGCGCACCGGATATTTCCAGCGTGGAATGGCGTTCTGACTCTTTCCATGCCTTTAGTCTGCCGTATGCCTTGCGTTCCAAATATTTCTGCATGGCTGCTCCTTTTTTGTAATCTACAGGATAAATTCAAACTTCTGGAACAGGAAAACAGGAATGGTAAGCACCTTTCCTGCCTGTCCTCCCTGCGTACTGCCTTTTAGGAGGAGCAGGTAATCCACTTTACCATCCTCTAACGCTTTCTGCCCTGTCGGGGCGGCGTTTTTTCCGCTTTTGACCTCCAGCGCATAGAGGCTCTCCTTCCCAAGAAGGCTTTTTACAAGGAAATCTATCTCTCCGCCTTTATAGGTTGCAAACGCCGGTGTTTCCAGTGCAATTTCCTTTAAGCGCTCCGCCCTGCGGCGCAGTTCCAAAAAAACGAAGTTTTCATGCAGTATCCCCTGTATGTCGGAAAATGAGGCGCCAATCTTACGGAAGAAATAATACGCCAGCCCCAAATCCGTAAAGTAGCAGCGGCATCTTCCCTTGAAATCCATAATTTTGCATTCTGTAACTTTTCCCGCGAAGTCAAGGATGCCGGCGCTCTGCAGCCACATAATGGCGCGGTTGCACACGGACTTGCTGATGTTGCTGTCATAATCATGCACTACAAGTTTCTGCAGGCTTTCACTGAAATTGTCCTTCTCCAGTCCTTTTTTCTCCCTGATCAGGATACGTGAAACGCTGCAGAAGATATTGTCATATACAGCCGTATCAAGGATATCATCAAAATACCTTGTAGACTCTGTGCAGAACAGATGGATAACGTCTTCCAGTTTTTCACGGCATTTCTCTTTTGATTCTGTTTCAAGGTATTCCGTCACTACGGCTGGGTAGCCGCCGGTTTCCATGTATAACTGGAAAAGTTCCGAGAGTTTTGTAAATTCCCCTGACGGCGCCGTTCCATAAAGTTCCATGCCTTCGTATGATTCATGCTGTCCGAAGGCTTCGGTAAATTCCTCAAAATCCAGCGTTTCAATCCGCAGGGATTTCAAATCGCCGGCTGACAGTTTAAATTCTGTATTCAGCGTTCTTCCAAGATAGCTTCCTGTCACAATGAAGCGGCATTTGAAGTTCCTTGTAAACTCACGTATCAGATTATAAACGGTTGGGGATTCCTGTATTTCATCAATAATAATGACGGTTTCATCTGTATCTTTGAATGTAGGTTCATAAAGCTGCAACGCTTTGTGGAGCGGCTGCGCCGGTCTTTCTGTTCCGGGTTTCCACTCTTTTGCTGCATGGATACAGTCCAGGAATTCCTGGCCGGAAGCTTCCAGCATGTTGACATACACAGCGTTTGTGAAATTTTCACTGGCAAATTTCCTGATGATGTAGGTCTTGCCCACCTGCCTTGCGCCTGTCACTTCTAAAGTTAGGTTATTTTCTTCTTTCCATGAAAGAAGTTTATTATATACTTTACGTTTCAGATACATAAATGCTTCCTTTTCTTCTTATCTCCATAAAATCAGTTTACGGACTATTCATTTTCAATAATAAATTCATTATAGCAAAAAGGCATCCTTTTTCATAGAGTGAAATCGGCGTCCTTTTTCTGAATTTCGTCCGGATCAACCCAGTCTGCCTCATAGAAATGGGCGGACTCTCCAGTTGCAGGATCTGGCGCTAAGTCATCCGCGTCAAGAACAATCTTCTGTGCATTGTATGCTTCCCTTACACATTCAATTGCATTTTCCAGACTGTCTGCACCAGCTTCTTTTGTTTCAACAATAACAGTTCTTGTCAATACCTCTGTGATTGCTATGCATCGTTTCATTATATACCTCCTGAACTTTTAGCATTTGAGTTGCCTTATGGCTGACCTGGTTCTTTCTTTTTGTGAAGATTATCCAGATAATCCTGCCTGCCAAGGGCATCTAATACATACTGCATGGGTACGGTTGCTATTTCGCCCCATTGCCGCACCTGATACTCATTGTACCCGTCCGTTGAGCAATACCGGATTCGGCAGGTCTTTTTATTGACTTTTATGATCTGATAAATACCCTTTCCATCAGCTACAGGCTCATAAAGGAAACGGTAGAGGATGGAACCGCTCTCTTTGGCTTTCCTGTCAAGTTCCCTGACTTTCTTTTCATTTTCTTCTGCCATGCTAAGCCATTCCTCCACGTTAAAATCTTCCTGTTCGAATCCTTTTGGAAGCTTTGGCGTATAAAGTAATTCCTCCATGCCGTTTCCTCCTGATATCCTTTCGATATGTACTACTTTTGTTTTAAAATGCTCTGCATAAGTTTTTGCATATTCTGCTTCCCAGTATAGTGAGCTTGCATAAATCATCCGCGATGATCCATTTGCAAAAATGACCTTGCTGTGGATAGGAAACGAGTCCACGCATTTTTTGACAACCTTTTGTTTCAGCCTGCCCAATGTAATGGGCTGGTTTGTATTTTTGATGTCGCATTCGGGGATTCTGATAATTGTTTTATAAAGGTCTTCATCCCCCTTTTTTTCATAGTAACGGATATTCAGAACTTCATCGAAATGAAAATATTCTGATATTTCTTTGTATGTCGCTTTGACTTCTGCACGAATTTCCAAATATGTCTTACCTCCTTCTTTGTTTTGTCTTCATGCATAACGCATTTTTGCTTTATGTGAAGACATTAATCTTACTTTTTTTAATTTTCTTATTACATAGATACCTCCACTTATAAAAATTTGCATAAAAAAAGCACCTGAGAATATTCCCAAGTGCATAATGCAGTCCTATGAAATTATGGTAATAAAAACCTGTTTCCAGGAATTTCTTACCCAATGCTGAGAAAATCAGCGTTTAAATAATAAAAATGAGTTCTTTCTTATTATAATGCAGAATTCCTGAAAAGTAAAGCAATTCATGCTTGATATAGATGATTAGCCATAATTACATGCATGAAAAAGGGGTACTTTTTAGAGTACCTCCACGCAGTTTTGATTTACCTCATTCTTCTAATATTTTTCTAATTAAATCTTTCTCATCTTCCATCAGGACTTCATGATACTTATCACAAAACTCTTTAAAATGGCAGTTCTGGTTTGAACAGTCCTTTATTTTAAAACACTTAAAAAAATATACAACACGGGCAATGTTGAAAACAATTATGATTATCGCATATAATACAAGAAAAACATTGTATATCCATTGAAATATTTCATTCATAACCCCCTCCTATTTGTTTTTTGTAAACCTACTCCAAAATTTCTTGTTTTTTTCTTCCTGTTCTAATTCTATTGCTTTATCTTCTAGGAGCATTAGCCAGACGTGATACATAGGCATTGCGTTTACGGCAAATTCAATCATTTCTTGTTCACCCCACCCCGTAAAAGGCTTAATTCTGCTCGAAAGATCTTCTATCTTTTTTTCCCATTCTGGATTATCTATAATGTGTTTTATATTGTAATGCTTTATAGTTTATCCCCCCTTACCCTCTATTACTAAGATACCCAAAAGGTCACGTATCCCTTGTCTGCATGAAAGAATTTCGTATATGCCTGGCGTAGCATTTATAGCACTTTGGTAATCTTTTAACACTTGAATTTATCTTTCATCCACTTAATTGCCGCTTTTTATGGTGTGCTTATTTATATAGTATTTAATTATACAGTATATAACTATATCCTGTCTATATAAGAATTATTTATTTTCACATTATTTGTTTATAATGTATATAAATAGGAGAGGTACAGATATGAAGTATATACACATTAGAATTATGGAATTACTCCAAGAGAAGAAAATAAGCAAAACAAGGATTTGCAAGGACTTAGACTTTCAAAGGGGAAATTTTAACAGATATTGTAAAGATGAGTTTCAGAGGATTGACGCAAATTTGATTTTGAAGCTATGTGAATATTTTGATTGCAGTATAGCAGATTTATTAGAGATACGGGAAAAGTAACAAAAACTATGCATTGAGTTCGGGAATGTGTCTGATGTATGCGTGGCAGTCATTTCAAAATTGGATATATTTAAAGGAAAATCAAGAAAGGCTTATTGCGGAGCTGCTTCCAAAACAACTGGCTGATTAATGCAATTATTCTGCCAGTTGTTTTGGAAGCAGTTTTATGAAAATTATCAAACAGGATAAGGAATAGAAGTGGGCACTTGTTTTGAGTGCCTGTTTCTTTTTATTGGCTAAAATAAAAAGAGCCCCCGGCCGAAGCCGGGGAATGCACAAAATCATTATGCATATTTTCTCTTTTTTTTGCTGATTGCATATGCAATTGCAGATGTTGCGCCTACAAATAAACTGATAATAATAACCTTTGTCTTCATTTAGTTATCCTCTATGATTGTGACTTCTTTTGCTGCTGATCTTCCATTCCCGTCCTCGTCTGCGATAAAAGATACTTTCTGACCGGAACGGAGCTTTTTGAACCCATCCATGATAATATTGGAAAAGTGAACATACCAGTCCACGCCATCCTCATCCGACATAAACCCAAATCCTTTCCTTACATCGAACCATTTCACGCTTCCTCTCATTGTTTCTGCTGTTGCTGTCATTGCCATTGCCATAATTTTTACTCTCCTTTTTCATAATATTTTATATCCGTGTATGGCTACACGAAAAGAGGCAGAACGGACTCGAACCGTTCCATGCCTTTGCCCCTCTATTTCTTAGGTGCGATATGCCAGTCCTTCCATAAATCGCCTGATATATTTACGCTGCCTGTCAGATTTTTGCAAAGCATCCCATCGGGCGTCCAGCAGTCTATCACATAGGTATACACCGTGTAGCTGCCGTCCTTCATCCATATCGGAGTGAAATGTGTCTGGCGGTTATACGTTGAATATTCATTCTGTTTAAACTGGAAAGTGGCATTCATGCCGCTTGATGTCCTGTCAAGTAACCGCCAGTATGTCTGATAATAAAACTCAGGAAAATAACTCACCGCTGTCTGGGGTTCCGTGACTGCTGATGCATCGGATGCGCTGGCAGAAGCACTTACCTCAATATTGACGCCATATCCGCTCTTTATAGTGGTTGCGGATGCAGTTGGAGATTTCTCATCCGGCGTAAGGCTCATACTGGAGCTGAAAGATGCCGAATAATAATCAATGTCAAATTCCCACCAGCCTTCATCTTTCCATGTGCTGTGACTGCTGGTACAGTCCTCTGCACACGATTCGCTGTGGGAGCCTGGATACTCCACCCAATGTTCATGCCACCACGGACGCCATATGCTCCAGTGTGCGGATGTTTTTTCTGTATTTGACGGAGTAACCGCACTTGCGGCAGAATAAGAATCATTTCTGTCGTCTGCAGTCGGGTTGGGAGGATCATATCCGTCCAAATCAACGATTTTTGCTACTAAAGTGCCTTTTGCCGGATTTCCGCTTCCGCTGGCAGTCACCGTTATGTTGATGATCTGCGGTGTATGCCATTTCACCCACACGAGCTGTTCATGGTCTTTTGGGTAGTACACATTCTCAACCGTATACGAAGCGCCGTCTATCTGGAATGTCACATTGACCGGATGATCCGGATCGGACTGTCCGCCCTTGACTGATATTGCTGTTATTACATCTGTATTGACGCGATACTCATAATCAACGGTTTCTACTTCTGGCGTAACCTCCTCATTAAAGCGCACGATACCGATTCCAAGTGCGCTAATGATACTCTCGTTTGACACCCTCTCCGTCCTTGAACCTGACCATGCCGGAAATCCTAAATCGGAAGTTTCCAAAAAAATGGAAAGGGGGAGATTTTTGTGCGACAAGGATGGCATTTTCTGCCGCATGGTCCCGCCAAGCAGACGGTCATACAGTGCCGCTTCCGTAGCCGTCATTGCTGTTCGTGTGCCTTGAAAGGTCACAAATGCCAACGGTTCAATAAGAAGCTTATAATCTCCGCTTATGAGCGTGTTGAAGTCAAAACCGCAGTAATTGCATATCCCACGGAGTACCTGTTCATCCGTAAAGTATCTTTTGATCTGCTCAATGCGGCTTCCCCCTGTGGACGAACTGATAATTGTTGGCAATGCCTGATTTGGGCGGTAACAGACATATGGCTCGGTATTTAATGTCAGGGATGCCCCTGCCCTATATGATGTTTTACAGGTTTTGGTAAAATGGATGACAATGTTTGATGGCGATCTGTTTGTCAAATCCACGGATGCGGATGCTGCTGATCCATCAGACGCGCTGACAATCGTTACCCGAACACCATCATCTCCGTTGACCCATTTATTTGTACTGCTTCCATTTCCGAATCCACCACCACCGCCATCAATATTACCTTCACCAGCCGCATAGACACGCTGGTTCTGCGGCAATAATAGTAAAAAAAGCAGTACTGCCATCAAGATGGCGCCTGCCCGTTTTGCAACTCGCAAAGTGGTTCCTCCCTTCTGAAAAAAGACACCGCCGAAGCGATGCCCTTTTTCCTGTTAATCCATAATTCCGATTTTATTTCCGTTTTCATATATATCGTCGGCCTGTATTTCAACCGTTTCACCGCCGTTGTAATCAACCCATCCAAATCCATCAATATAGATTTTATCACCCTGTATATTTCCATGTTGTGATGGATCTGTATTTCCAGAAGGCTGTTCTGCCGGTTTTTCCGTATTTTCCGTTTTACTTTCTTTATTTCCCTTTGCTGTACCCTGTGACTCATCAGACGCTTCTGCAGGTTTTTTATCTTCTGTCTTGACTGGCGTAGGCTGAATGGACTGCACATACG
Organism: uncultured Lachnospiraceae bacterium; assembly: GCA_947175285.1. Next base: position 8,238 of record CAMWMM010000025.1, on the reverse strand, counting down.
TGTTTTCCGTTTTTGTTTCCTTTGAAACCTCTGTGGAAATGACAATTTCCTCGGTTTCTGGTGCTATGGTATCTACCTTTAACGGAACAGTCAGGCTATTTTCAGGAATATCTACCATATCCTCTATTACCTCTGCCTCAGCAATCTCCATACTCTGCGGATTATCCTTGTAAATACAAAGGGAAATACCCGTCAGGGTAATGATTCCGACAGCCGCCAATGCAGCGATTACAGTGATTTTTTTTTGTTTTTTCATTCCATTTCATTTTCATATTAAATTCCTCCCTAATCATCTTTTTTTCTATTGTAATATAATCATTATTAGAAAGTCCAATTTCCAGCCGATTTTTTTTGAATGTTTTTTTGCTAAAATTTTGGCGTATATGCTGCTTTCGTACAGACCGTAATCTGCATGGATGGAAGCACTTTTTGGATAAAACTGATCGGTACCTCCAAGCGGATGGTTGCAGTTATCTCAAAGTTTTCCATCTCGCCGGAAGCAAGCCCGTTATTATGGATCTGTATCTCCAGGTCTTTCATCTGGTATTCAATGGTTCCTCTGTCTGAAATACGTGCATGGAAGTCTCCGTCCGACTGCAATCCGAGCAGTTCGTCCAGCCTGCCATAGATATCGCCGTAGTCAAGGCTTTCCTCAAAAGCGCCATCGCCCATTGGCTGGTATCCCGCCGCATATCCTTCCCTTACTGCATGGTAAACATCGGCATAATTATCATTTACGGTAGATATGACTGCTTCCTGCATGGCATCCTTTACCCCCGACGCAATAATTAACAGATGGGCATATTGGGTTATAATCAAAATCAGCGTCAAAAGAGCCAGTGTGACTGCCGCCGCAAGAGGATATCCCTCCCCGGAGCAGTTTTTAAATGTTTTGTTCCATTTTTTCTTCATCGGTGGTACACCTCGCTTTTCCCGCTTGCCCTGGCAGTAAGCTGGACGGGAAAGGAACCAAACCCGCCAAACAGTCCTATATTCCTGTCCAGTGTTAGCGTAACTGTCACTTCCTCGTTAAGCTGGATGTTTCCACTCCTCGACCATGTGACAGAAGGCGTAAGCCCGGTCTTTTCCTGCAGCGCTCTTTCTCTTTCGGATGTTTCAGTCCCGACGCTGCCTGCAATTTCCATTTCCCTGATTAGTTCATCAGCAAAGTTGTCCAGCTGCAGTTTGGTAATATATACCGGATAAACCCTGACGGCAATCGCAATCACTAACATGGCGCATAGCACCAGGACTGCCGTATCAATATATCCCTCTCCCCTTTTCTCACTCAAAATTCTTTTCCATTTTTTCAAACTGTTCCCTCCTTACATCATGCTTCCCATGGATTTTATGATTTCAAAGCCAATGATAAGGATATAGGTAATCAGGAAACACATCAGCATGAGGAATGAATATTTCCTTATTTTAGGGGGTATCTTCTGTGCTTTTGTCTTTAATCTCTGAATTTCAATCTGCTTGAAATCATGGACGAGCATCTGAAAATATACAGCGCTGTCATCGCCCCTCAGTACGCCGATCAGACCCCGTACAATATCCGAGAGCTGCGGCGAGTTCAATCTTGCCTCAAACCGTGTAAGCGCCGCTTCGTAACTGGAGGAACGCATATCGGCGCATACGATATCCAGCTCCTTTGCAAATTCCTCCCCTGCTTTTTTTTTGTAATTTTCAAGAATTGACAATACATCCCTGCTGTTCTTTAATTCCTGCTCAATGGTTGATGCAAAACGCGACAGTTCATCCTCGATCACTTCCCTTTTGGCACGCAGTTTCTTGTCTGCGGTTTCAATCTCTTTAAAATAAGTCATTAATGCTGTTATAAGCACCATAATGGATGCCAGCGGAAATATCGCAAGACAGGGAATGACTCCAATCAAGAGCACTCCTGCTTTCACAATGGCGTAAGAAGTATATACCTCCGGGGAAGTGTCCATCCCGGCCGCACGCAGGGTAGCCGTAAGCCGTGCTTTTTTGTGCGGATTCATGGGCAGGTGCCTTGATAACAACACTGCCCCATCCATCAAAATTGTTTCTATGCTTTTTGCGGCTTTCCATTCCAGCTTACTGGCAGAAGACATTGCCTGGACGGTTCTTATTGTCGGGATGCGTAATACTTCCGCCAGGATTAAAAACAATCCGATGGAGAAAAATGTCCCGAATGCAAATAATATAATGATCATGCCCTACCTCCTGTATTCAATTGGTTTTGTCAGCTTGACAACACGTGCAGCAGAGTAAAAAATGGATGCTGCGGATATGCTTAACATTAACTGTCCAAGCGTTGTCGTGGTAAGCGTTTCAAACCAGTCTTTATTCAAAAAATATAGAAGCGGGATATTTGCAACTACAAGCACTACCATTGTAATAAATTCCTTACGTGGCTCATATACCATATATTCCAAATCTGCATTTACCAAACGCATATCTGACAGTTTGGCCACGATTGGCGTCAGTATTGTTTTAAGGCTCCTGTCAACCTGACACTCCTGCAGTGCATCGCACCACTCCTCAAAGGTGTCATTGTGGATTTTGGTTTTCAGCTCGCGCAGCGCACTTTCAATATCCGGATCTACCATATGGATACGTGTCACAAATTCCTGGAATACTGTTTGTACGGGCGGATTGAGGTAAAAAATGCTCTCCTCTACTGCCGTCAGGATATCCTCATTTCTAAGGTATGATGTTGTGATGATAGACAGTGCCGTTTCCAGTTCCGCAGATATATCCTTTTTAAATGTGTGTGCTGTCAGCTTGATGTACCAAAGGGGAATAAACAAGAACCCTATGGCCAGAACCGGCACCATAAAGAAATTGCCCATCATGACTGCCAGTGAAGCACCTAATGCAAAAAGGACAAAGGAAGCCGTACACAGCATAGGAAACTGCTTTTCCCTTCCGGTTGTCTGCAGGATGTCCTGTACTTCAAGGAGTTCCCGCTTGATATAGGGTACTTTTTTTGTATTGGTTTCCTCCATGATTGCATCCTGAATATTCCGTGGTTTACCAAGGATACCAGCAAACAGGTCTGCAGTGAAATCTTCCAAAGAAATTCCGAACAAAATAAAACAGCCCATGATCATTCCGATACAGGCTGCCAGTTCCAGCGTCAGCATTTTTTCTTATCCCCCTTTCCCGTAATTCTTGCAAGGGTTTCCTTTGACATTCCATTTTCCAGAAGACGGCGTTTCAGGCTTTCGGAAACGCTGTTCACCTTTTCATGGTCTCCGCTAATGATAAACCTGCCATTCTCTATACGGTTTTCCGTGATATGATAATGGAACAGTGTCCTGAAATTCGTACTGCCATCCGGAAGGATTTCGCATTCCATGATTTCCATGACTTTCCTCTTTTTGTTTTCAAGCTGCTTAGTAAACACAATGATAGGGAACGCTTCTGTTACAAGCGACATCAGTGTTTCATCTTTGATGTCATATTTCCTTTTGCAGAGGGTACACATTCTTCTATAGGTAGATTCACAGCTGTTGCTGTGTATGGTTGTCAATACGGTATGTCCTGTCCTTGCCGCTTCCTGTGCAGTATACGCCTCGTAGCTGCGCATTTCCCCTACACAGATGATTTCCGGATTAAAGCGCAGTGCCATGTCCAGCAGGGAATCCTGGTCAATGTTCTGTTTCTCGTTTTCAGATGCCCTTGTCAGGGTATGTACAACGCTGTTGCAGACTGTCCCTTCATGCTCCCGCACAAGATCCAGCTCCCGGCTTCCGTTTTCAATGGTAAAGATACGCTTGCTGTCGGGAATTGTTCCTAAAAGCCAGCCTGTAATTGTTGTTTTGCCGGAACTTGTCGCACCTGCCACGCAAATGCTGATACCATACCGTAAGCATTCCGACAAAAAATCCAGTTCTTCCCCCGTTGCCGTACCGCCTTTTATGAAGTCCTCTTTTGTCAGGGACTGGGGATTTACAATACGGATGGATGCCGCTACACCAACATCCTCATCCACTAGAGGCGTTTTTAAAACCGCGATACGGATATTCTTGCTCAGATGGCCAAGTACAGCGGGGCTTGCATTATCCAATACCATCCCGGATACATGGAGCATCCGTCGTACCACATTTATTGCATGTTCCGGTGACTCGAAATGCTCCTTGAGTTTTTCACAATTTCCGTTTGAATACTGTACTTCAATGTCACGCCATGAATTGATATTGATTTCTTCAATCCCTGTACCGAAAATATATTTTGTCAGGAAAGAGAATTCTGCCATTTCCGTATATATAGCGTCAATCAGCTCTCCTTCGCTCATCCCCCTTACCTGAATCCTGTAGTCCATAACGTATTTGCTGATATAGCGCTTGATATGCTGCTTTACTTCATCATTATCACCATCAAGAATCAGGGTGGAATATTTGCTGGAAATATATTCCTGCACATCTTTTAAAACTGTCTGAAAGTCCTTTTCTTCCTCTGGGGAGAAAAAGAGTGACCGGGAATCTGTCATAGTCTCATTCATACGCCGAGAACCTCCTTCCCGATCGCCTCAATGCCCTGCTTGTATTCCTTGCTTTCCTTTTGGGAAAGATCCTGGAAAAGCCGTCCTTCCAATGCCTGCGTTTCCACTTCCGCGCAATGCGGGAGGGTATAGGAAATCTTGCCAAAAATCTGCTCCACATAATTTGCCGCTTCGTTTGACCTGACATCTGACACAATCCGAACCTGCTTGTCCGCATCCCACTTCTTATCCTGAAGAAGCGGAAGCTGTGATGACAGATAGCTGATAGATTTCAGATTACAAGTAACAAGCCGCAGGACATGATCCGATTCAATCAACGATACTGCGGAAAGCACGTCAAATGCAATGTAACTTCCACAGTCAATAATGACATAATCGGCCATCATGCGGATATTACGGATTAATTCCTCTGCCTGAACCTGTGTGTAGGGTGGATAGGTAAATACATTCTCTCCCTTTTTCATTCCCAACATCGTCAGGTATTTGTACTTCTTATGGAACACGCAGTTTTCCTTTATAATTCCCTGTGTTACATGTGTGGCCGCCAGGATACTCCCAAGGGAATGTTCCGCAATTAAATCGGAAGGACCGCATAAGCATGGGAGCGGAGGCGAAACCATATCGCATAAAAGAAGAATCACGTTTTTCTTCCGGCTTGCAAGGTAATGAGCAAGTTTAACACTGACCGTTGTTTTTCCCGCTGAAGGGCTTCCCCAGACGGCAATCACGTTTCCTGACGGCGGTGCATCTGCTTCTGCTCTCTGAAAAATCGAAGCGTTATTGTAATTAAGCATCTTTGTCCACCCCACTTTCGGCATTTTCTGCGCTTTTTGCGTCTGCCTCCGTTCCTTCCTCTGCGCCTTCTCCCGTCAGTTCAGCCTCCTGTGCTGCTTTCAATTCCTCTAATATGAGGTCCTGCGCTTCTATAAATTTTGTTGCATTTTCTTTAGTTCCGCGGTATACCAATGACAAATGGATAGTTCTTTCCGCTTCAAGACCAGCAAGGATCTCCGACTGCTCCGGCTTTACCAAAAGTGTTACGGTGGAAGGCAGCTCTTTTTCATCTTTATCCCTTCCGTCCTCAAGGTTTGCGTCGTATCCCGAATTGGCAGTGACAGCGATTACTTCCACATACCGCAGTTCCTGTGGGATAACGGTTTCCCTGCTTCCCTGATAATCCGGCGCGATAACTGATACGATATCACCGCTCTTTAGTTTTCCTGACAGACCCTGCGCAAATTTGTCAATGGTAATAGACATGGCCTGCTTTTCACCATTCAAGTGGTACAAGTAGGTGTTTTCCAGACCTGCTTCTGCCGATACTTTCGCAGGGAACAGGTAATCTCCCGCACATACATATGCAGTTAGGTATAATCCTTCCACTTCGCTCATGGAATGGAATACATTCTCCGGCATGTTATAGTTTCCAACTTCTACTTCTTCCAGCATATTCCTCGTAAGCTGTTCGCCTTCCAGCACATTCTGTTTCATGCGCACCACTGTTGTTTTCTTTGATAATCCCATGTTGATCAACGGTGTAAGTGCAAAACAAATAATCAATGATATGACAATACAAGTGATTCCCAATACCATTCGGTTTTTAAATATCTTCATCCTTTACCTCCAACTTTCAATATTTTCCCAAAAAACGGGCAGGGCGTCTGCGTCCCTGCCTTACTGTTATTACTGTAATGGAATGAGTGTCAGATAAGTCAGCGTCATTCCTGCTGTTAAAAACGGAATAAGGGGATATGATTGTTCCATTTCTTTTGTGCCGTGTAATAAAATTTTTCTTCCAAAATGATATGCAAGCATACCAAAAAGTCCTATTATCATGGCAAATATTCCTTGTTTCAGACCTAATACCATCCCGGCAGCTCCCATAATCTTTATGTCAGCTCCGCCAATTCCACCTACCGTCAAAGCTGCCAGCAAAAAAGGGGCTCCACATAGGATGCCCCACCATTTTCCCAAATCCGGTATAAACAATGCCGTCACTATGATTAAAACACTGTAGATATCCGGAACTTTTCTGGATTGAATGTCACAATATGATGCACCAATAAGCAGAGCGGCAAAAAGAATCCCCTTCCCTGCCCATACTGCCATTTCCATCAGCCTGCATAGTTGAACATTTCTGTAATGCGTCTTGTCAAGGTCGGCATTACAACGTCACCAAACAGTGTGTACAGCCCTGCCAGAAGGAGGGCCCCGATAACAACGGCAATCAAAATCTTGATGCCTGTATCGACATAACTTTCGCCTGCCTTATCACGCAGGACTGCCTTGGTCTTGCACCATATCTTTGCACCATACTTTTACTTTTTCAGTCATTTTTTTCATTGAATAAAATCCTCCTTTAAATCTTCCAATAATATTTACATGCATAAAAAAACGACAGCCTATTTTCAAATAGCCCTGCCGCGTAAAATGAGTAATTATATGTCGGGAGACACTGCCAAATGGTACTAAAGTCTAATATGCGGGTATTATTCTCCCCGCATCCTACCTGTCCCCAGGAATTTTAGTAACCCGAACGGTTCGCATTGACCGAACTTCCAACAATAATAACTTTGGTAATTATATAGAAGTTTTTCCGTATTTGCAAGCATTCTTTTTTTCTGATAAAGTACCTGTATTGCGTTTCTAGCATATGTAAGGAAAAAATGCCTAAAATACTTTAAATCTGGTATTTTATTTTCATTTTCAATTTTTAGAAAAAAAAAGGGATATGAATTTGTCTGAATTGAGCAGGAAACTAACTATCAATTATCCGACTGGTCACACCATATTGCGTGTCCAAATTGATACAATTATTTCTTGGGTGCTATCGTTTTTACATTTACTGCAAACGCCCTAAAATCAACACTTTTCAAAAAGGCAGATGCACCCATGCATGGACGGCTATCGTTATTTTTTGCACCCAAGAAATCATTGCTATTTTTATCACTCCTAATTTTTCAGTTCAATAAACTGGAAGCTGTTAAAGCCTCTAGCGCAGAAAAATATCCCATGGCATAATTCCTACTCAACATTCTACACTTTACCACTTAAAACTGTTGTTCAAAAATCCACACATTCTATGTGTTTGGCATTTTGTAATCTTCAAAGCATAAAGATTTGCTCTATATCTTTTACTATGGTTTCATTGAGTTCGTCGCAATAGCAACTTCTTTATTTTATGTTTCACATATATGTTTTTTCAACTTAATTATTTCACTGTTAGTAGGGCTTATTTTTGTTGCTTGTTCTAAAATATCCAATGCTTTATGATATTTCTTTTCTGCTAAAAATATTTGGCTTAAATTAATTAGTGCTCGTATATTTGCAGGGTCCAAAGATAATATCAAATATATACTCTGCTTTGCTTTCTCAATCTCACCAATAACGATAAATAGATTTGTAAGCTCATTCAATAGCAATATATTTTGTGGGAATATTTCCAAAGCATACTGAAGCAAATATTCTGCTTTACTATATTGTCTTCTAATGACTAATAAGCGTCCATAATCTATAATAGCTGGTAAAAATTGAGAGTCTATTTTCAAAATATGATGGAATATAGCTTCTGCTTCTGCATATCGTTCTGACGCAACTAATAAACGCCCTAATTCATTCATAACTATTGTGTTTTCAGGGTCTATTTCCAAAATATGGTGGAATATAGCTTCTGCCTCTGTATATCGTTTTAACGCAACTAATAAACGCCCTAATTCATTCATAGCTATTGTATTTTTAGGGTCTAT
>CAMWMM010000024.1 GCA_947175285.1 uncultured Lachnospiraceae bacterium | reverse complement strand
GATGAAAATATCTAAACTGGCATCATATCGTAAAGAAAAAAGAAAAATAGATGAAGAAAAGAGAACTCATGAAAATTATTTACATGATTTGAAAGAGATAAAAACACATGTCAAAAAGACGATTTTTTATGTTGCATCAGTAACTAATAGTCGGAATTTTGCTGGTAAGATATTGATTGACGGAGACCCGTTGCTAGAATATTTTCTGGTGGCATTAACGGAATATACTGGTGAGATGAAGATGCTAAAGGGAAAATATATAGGAATACCTGCTCTAAGTTTTGCGAGTCAAATAGATTATGTTAATAAAGCGATTAATTATGGAGCGAAAGTGCAGTCTGTAATTATAAATCTGACAGAGTGTAATATGGAGAGCCAGTTGGCAGCGTTGGACGATTTGTTACAATATAAAATTCCAATTTTGTGCATAACCGATACAGCGAATTCTTTTAATTTAAAATTTTTGCAGGATAGAAAGTTTAATGTTTGGAGATGGGATGAAGATAGTATTTCAGAGAGCGTAAGAAGTAATGAGGGAATAAAGCTTGCCAAGAAAATAGAGAAATGTGTTAACGCAAAAGTCAATTATCATAGTCTGTCGGCACCAGAAATAAGTGATAGTTTTAATATTTTATATCATTATAATCACCTCATAGAAAATGAGTCTGCTAAGTTAAATATTATATTTAGAAAGCTTCTGACACTCTTGTATTCGATGCTCCGAAATGTAAGAGAGATTGGAACTGTAGAGAAACAACAATTCTCTGAAGTCATCCAATTTTGCCAAAAGAGTTTAGAAGAAGAGAAAATATTTATTGACGAAGTAGTTTACTTTGATTTTAAAACGGTCATTAAAAATATCGAAATAGTAAGTAGAAAAATGAATTCTTATCCCAAAACGGAAGCGATTTATCAGTTTTTAATAGATAGGCGTATAGATTCGTTTTACTTAATTTGTGCCAATAATGATCTGGTCCAAGCAGTAAAAGAGTATTGGATTGAGAGACTAGCAAAGCGTAACTATAGACCAAACATTATGGTAATGTATGCAAAGGATTTTCTGAAGTTAGATAAATATACTTCAGATATTGCTATTATCTCAGGTTGGTTAAGTGCTTCCGTTCTGAGAAAGATTATTTATGGGTATTTAGTTGAGGAAATACATATTTACACTTATGAATGCGAGGAACGTTGGAAAAGAGCGCATACAAGGTCATGGAAAATTGGACTTAATAATCAAAATAATAAAGTAATTGCCGAGAAATCATTTGCAAATCAGACTATACGAGTTCATGAAAATGCAAAAATGCTTGAAATGACTGAAGTAGAGCAAAGTGTGTTACATGAAAAAGATGATTTTGACTTGATTATGCAAGAAAACAGATATCGCCAGTATATGTCAAGAAGTGGACAAACTCAAGAGAGTATAGTAAATGCAAAACCGGTAGGCTTTGTTGGAGGAGAATTTGCGCTATATACCAGTGGACATAAAATATTAGTAGCTTCAAATATTATTACACAGACAGGCGATAAGATAGAGGAAAAGGAAATTGGAGAACTTGTGATTGGAGATTTCGTTGTTGTTCGAGAATCCTCAAAAGATATCATAAGAGAGGTGGCAGATAATATTTTAGAGGCAAATAATAAGCTATCCTTAAGAAAGATTGCTGCATTATGGAAAGAAGCCCTACAAATTGAATTTGCGTTTTCTTCTATAGAAGATATATATAATGCATTATGTGCTTTGGGATGTACTAGAAATATGCAAACTGTGCGTAACTGGATTTTATCGGAAGATATTATTATTCCTCGGGATAAGGAAGATTTAACTTTTATAGCACAAATGACAAAAGACGCTGTATTGTTGGAAAAAAAAGATGAAGTTTTCAATGCTGGGATTTTTATAAAAAATGCGCATATCAAAGCGGGACGAATATTGTCTGAACGGTTAACAGAAGGGATAGCAAAAAAATTATTTTCTGGAGAACGAATAGATCCATATAATATTTGGGATTCAATAGAACTTAATTTGGAAGATGTAGGGTATGTTAAAATACTTAAAGTTATTGATTTGGGGCAAGAATGGATACCAGTTAATGTAAATGATACCAATAAGATACTTGCAGAAGAAAAGGAGAATGTTTTATGGCAAGAATGATACCATCAATTATTTCGCCTGATACAAAAAGTAGCGCAGAACGTAGAGTTTTCCAGTGGTTTCAGGAGTCACTAGGAACAGAAAATTGGATTGTCTTACATTCGCTTGGATTAGCAGAACATATAAAATTACCATATGGAGAAATCGATTTTTTGGTTATTGCACCCGAACTAGGTATGTTCGCATTAGAAGTAAAGGGGGGGCGGGTAAGGCGCGAAAATGGAATTTGGTATTTTACTGGCCGAAAAGGGAACACAGATGCTAAAGAGAGAGGTCCATTTGACCAAGCTAGGGAAGGCATTCATAGTTTGATGAAGGCAGTTGGGGAGAAAGCAGATACATTACATTACCATGTGGCAAATACATTTTACTGGTCAGGTGTAATGTTCCCAGACATAGATTATGGCACAGTGGGAGTTGATGAAGAACCGTGGCAAGTATTTGATTGTAAAGATGGCGGAGACGTAAAATCTTACATAATACGTTTGGCAAAAGGCGCTAGGAAACATGTAACAGAACTATATAAACATTTTGACGAAAAGAAATTACCAACAATAAAGGATGTTAAATATATTGCTAATCTATTAAGAGGTGATTTTGACAAAGCAGTTGCAATAAGCGCAAAGATTAAGTATGCAGAACAGGAACTTGTGGAGTTGACACAGAAGCAGTACAAATGTGTCGATCAGATAGAAGAAAATAGTCGTGCAATTGTTTATGGTCCTGCAGGAACAGGAAAAACACTTTTAGCCATTAGACAGGTGGAAAAGCTAATTGCAGAAGGAAAAGAGGTGGCATTAATGTGTTATAATGCCAGTATAGGCCGTTGGTTTCAGTCGTATTTTGCGGGTAAACCAGAGGATTTACATCCTAAATTTGTTGGGACATTTCATAAATTGCTCTATGATGTGGTTGCTAAATCGGAAAAACAGATTTGTATTCCATCGGATGATCATAATAAGACCATCTTCTATACAGAAATGTTGCCGATGATGGCAGAAGAAATTTTATTAACTAGTCCAATAGAGTTTGATGAAATTGTTGTAGATGAAGCCCAAGATTTAATTAATGAAAAGTATATTGATATTTTTGACTTGATTATTAGAAAAGGTTTTGATTTGGGGAGATGGAAGTTTTTTGGAGATTTTTCAAGACAAGCAATTTATAGTGAAAATGTTAATGGCAAAGAATTATTGGATTTGCTAGAAGAAAGAACTGCTTTTGTACGTTGTAAATTGACGGAGAACTGTAGGAATACAAAGCAGATTTGCCAAGAAATACAAACGATTACAGGATTTGAAGCACCTGATGATTTATGGTCGAAAGTGGATGGGCCACCAGTTGAACATATAACCTATTCTTCAGATGATGAAGCTATTGAAAAACTGGAAGAATTATTGTTATCGTTAGATGAAAAACATATTGTCAATGAACAAATTACAATTCTCTCGCCGAGAAGGAGAGAGAATTCAATTGTGTCGAAGGTAGAGAAAATCAAAATAAAAGATTTTAATTTTACAAAAACAAAAGATATTACATTTTCGACAATTCAGTCATTCAAAGGTTTAGAAAATGCAGTAATTATTCTTACGGATATTGATACATATAGCGCAGAGAAACTTATGTATGTCGCACTAAGTAGGGCGAGAAGTGGTTTGTTTATTTTGGAAAGTAAAGCAGCACATACCGAATATCAAACTTTGATGATGAGGAGATTAGTAAATGGAAGACAATAGAAGAGACCAATTAAAAACATTTGTAGAGAGAGAGTTTATTGGACCAGATCCTATTGATTGGGAGGGACTTAGGCAGGAGAATGGGGAAGAAATATTGATTTCAGATCCTCCGCGGACAAGGTATATTGCCGGTATTTTGTTTCCAAAGGAGTCAAAGGAAGACAATAATGCTGAAGAAGAAAGGAAAGATGAGGATATCGAGATTGAAGATGAAAGCGACGATGGTAAAATCATTACCCCCAATAGGCCTTGCGGCTTTTTGGGTGAATATCTTGAAGATGCAGAGGAACTTATTGATAGATCAAATGCATATAATCAATCTGCAATGAGTTTGACGGTTGCAATTTCCTTAGAAGATGAAATAATAGCATGTGTAGAAGCGGGAATATATAATAAGTCAACTGAAACAAATTCAGATAATCAAAAAGTCACGACAAAGTATTCTAGAACTCCAATAGTGTGGAGTTCGTTGGAGTCATTAATTTTGCCCTCAGAAAAGGAAGGGATTAAAAGAATACCAGTTGATGATACAGGACTTAGAATTGATATTACATTTCGCTTTAGAAAAGATGATTACTGTATATATACAATTACGCTTGAAAACACTAAAGAAATGAAGGACATGAAAGTTCGAGATGAGGATTGTTTTTTTCAGGTAAAACTTAAAATAGAATCAAAAATGGGTTTTCACTTTCTGCCAGAAGGACAACGAATTAATGCAGATGAAGATTTTTTATCAAATGAATTGCTCTATCGCAATGTAAGAAACTATGCTATTGGACATGGTTGTGCGGCCGAGTGGGATGAGGTGAATGAATCTGTAAAATGGATAGAAACATCTGTTTTTCCATCTTATGAGGTAAAGCCAGTGGTTCCCAGTACCATTTCGGGTGTAAATTTGAGTATGCTTGATATGAGCAACGTGGAACACTTTAGTGAAGTTATTTGCCAGTTGCATTTGCTATGTGAAAAGTACAGGATTTGGATTGACAAATTAGAGAAGCAAAAAATGGAACTTGATAATAAGTATTTGGAAACAGCAGAAAGACATATAACAAATTGTAAAGTGTGCCAAAAAAGGATGGAGAATGGTGTAAGTATTTTAGAAAATGATGAGATTGTCCAAAAAGCATTTCAATGGATGAATCAAGCAATGTTTATGCAACAACTTCATTATGGTTTGCCTCTCCAAATTTGGATTGACGATGGAGATGATGGAATTAAACTTGAAAGTTCAATTGAAAGCATGCCAGATATATACGATGAATCAACATGGTATAAGAAAGAACAACGCATATATGGTAAGTGGCGACCGTTTCAGATTGCTTTTATTTTGATGAATTTAGAATCCATGAGCAATAAAAAGGGAAAAGAGAGGAAAATTGTTGACTTGATATGGTTTCCTACAGGTGGTGGAAAAACAGAGGCATATCTTGGTTTGTCAGCATTTACTATTTTTGTTAGAAGATTACGTAATAAAGATGATATTGGTACGGCAATTATTATGCGTTACACTTTAAGGTTACTTACAGCGCAACAATATGAAAGAGCTGCTGCAATGATTTGTGCCTGTGAAGTTATTCGTCGCGATAATAAAGAGGTTTTAGGCGAAGAAGAAATTAATATTGGTTTATGGGTTGGTGGAGATACGACTCCAAACCATATGAAAGATGCAGTTGCTAAGTATGATGATCTATATAATCATAGAACGAATATTAATCCCTTTGTAATGTTGAAATGTCCATGGTGCGGAGCACAGATGGGGGTGGTTGATATTGGGGGTAAAAGAAAACTTCCCGGCTACAGGATTATTACAGGGGCACGAAAATCAAAAAAGTTTATCTTCAGGTGTACAAATACGGAAAAAGGATGTGTATTTTCGAGTGGCACGGGACTTCCGTTATATATTATTGATGATGACATATATGAGAAGGCACCGACATTAGTATTGGGAACAGTAGATAAGTTTGCAATGTTACCATATAAGCCAGAAGCGCAAAGTATTTTTGGATATAAAAATGGAGAAAAGGTAACATCACCAGATTTGATTATCCAAGATGAACTTCATTTAATATCTGGTCCATTAGGGTCGATGGTAGGGCATTATGAAACAATGATACATGATTTGTGTACAGAAAGATTACCTTCGGGAAATATTTCCCCCAAAATTATTGCATCAACAGCAACTATAAGTCGTGCAAAAGAACAGTGTCATGCATTGTATGGATGTAAAATAGAAAATGTATTTCAATTTCCTCCAGCAGGATTGGATGCGGGAGATTCATTTTTTGCAAATGAAGACAAAACAAAAAATGGACGCAAATATGTTGGGATATTAGCATCTGGTTCACCCTCGGATGCAACAACTGCAATACGTTTATTTTCTGCGTTGTTATATGCAGCAAAAACAATGAAGGTTGAGAATGAAAAGGATAGAGATCCGTATTGGACTAATGTTGGATATTATAATAGTATTCGAGAGTTAGGAAATGCTCAAACTTGGATTAAAGCAGATATTGAGCAGCATTTAGATGTTATGTATAAGAGAAGATATGATGACAAGAGAATGGATCAAGAGACGTATAAAGCATATAGAAGATATATTTGGCATGATGAAGAACTTACAAGTCGAATTCCAGGAGATAAAGTAACAGCGAGTCTTTCAAACTTAAATATTGGCTATCCGCCAAAATTAAATGAAGATGGAAAGGCAAAGGAATATCCAATAGATATTTGTTTGGCAACGAATATGATATCAGTAGGACTTGATGTACAACGTTTGGGCTTAATGACAGTAGCGGGACAACCTAAAACGACATCTGAATATATTCAAGCAACGAGTAGAGTAGGTAGAGATGCACAGCATGCACCTGGACTTATTTTTGTGTTATACAGACCAGGACGTCCAAGAGACAAATCATTTTATGAGCAGTTTAAACTGTATCATTCAAAACTATACTGCCATGTTGAACCTACAAGCGTCACACCATTTTCGACACCTATAAGAGAACGTGCTTTACATGCAATTATTATAGGTATGATGAGGTTGGAACACGGAGAACAATTTAATCAAAATCCACCTAAGCTGCCACGACCAGAAGTAATAGAGCATGTAAAAGCAGTAATAGAGAATCGTGTAAATGATATAGATCCAGAAGAATTATCGGATACTTTGAAGCGCATGGAGTATGTATTACAATGTTGGGAGGATTGGAATCCGCAGAGATGGACACCACAAATGAATTATGATCATTCTATGGGGAATGCAGTTCCATTGATTTATAGTTCAAGCAATAAACCTAATGCAATATGGAATGAGCGAGGATTGAAAACCCCGACGTCAATGCGTAGTGTTGATGCATCATGCGAGGCAATGGTTATAAAGAACAGATACGTAGAAAGGGATGAATAAAAATGACTATGTATAAGCCGATGAGAAGAAGTTCATTAATCGGACCTTGGGGCATAGGGGCAATTGTTCCATTTCCGAATGATGAATCATTGATGATAGCCGGTCTTGATATGTGGAGATATAATAATCCGGAAAAGTTTGTTATTAGAGATGAGCGTTTAGAGAAAAGGTTGGGAGTAAAAGAATTGAGATACCCACCTGAATATATGGAGAAAAATGCAGATCCTGCAGATTATCATCTGACTATTCCTGCAGTAAGGTTTCCAAGATGGTATTATTGCCCATTTTGTGGAACGATGAAGAAAACAACTTATTATGAAGCACAACCTGAATGTGACGCATACCAATGGGAACATGGTAGAAAATGTAGTAAAGAATCAAAACATAGAAGGAAAATGATTCCAGAAAGATTTGTTGCTATTTGTCCAGAAGGACATATTGATGATTTTCCTGTTGCAGAATGGATACACCATGATAGTGGTAAGGTATATGATGACACCAAATGTAAAATTAGAAGAAGTACTGGTGGAACGTCTGCAGGGTTGAGTGGCGTTTTTTATGAGTGTTCATGTGGTGTAAAAAAATCTATTTCGGGGGCAACAAGACCAGGTGCACTTAAAAAGATAGAATATAAATGTAAAGGGACAAAACCATGGTTAGGAGTATATAAAGATGATGAAAATTCGTGCCCTTCCGAACCAGAGGATATTAGAGTAGTTCTTCGTGGCGCTACTAATGTATGGTTTGCGAATAATATTAGTTCGATATATATTCCAACAAATGGTGAAGAATCAAATTTAAAAATTGTTGGGTTAGTAAATGAAATATTTGATGTATTAAATAACTCACGTACGGATGGTAAATTTGATAGAAACTTTATTAATATGTATGCCCAAGCGAAAAATGTAGATGGTGACAAGTTATACGAAGCTATTTTGGAAAAAGCAGATGCAATTGAAGGAATGCAAGAAGTGAATGAAAATATGTCTGAAGAGGAATATCGTTTCGCTGAGTATAAGGTTTTGAATAAAAGTAGTGGCAACGATGCACAAGAGTTTTATTCCATCAATCATCCGATTAGTGAATATAATATGGTAATACAAGATTTTTTCCAAAGCATAACATTAGTTCCGAAGCTACGAGAAACACGTGTTTTTGTTGGGTTTTCACGATTGAAACCCAATGCATTATCTATCTCAAATAGTAAAAAGTTACTGAGGTTAGGAAGTGGAAATTGGCTTCCTGCAATTGCAACTTTGGGAGAAGGCATCTTTTTTGAATTTGATAAGGAAAAATTGCAATCATGGGCACAAAATGAGGTGGTGATGAAACGTGTTCAAAGAATGAGCGATTCGTATAAGAGTTCATATTTTGGAAAAGGTCTGCAGGGTGAATTGCGGCCAGAGTATGTGCTATTACATACATTTTCACATATTTTGATTAATCAGCTTAGTTTTGAATGTGGCTATGGAAGTTCCGCCCTTAGGGAAAGAATATATTGTGAATTGGATAATAATAAATTTAACATGACAGGGGTTCTTATCTATACGGCATCAGGTGATTCAGAAGGCTCATTAGGTGGCTTAGTAAGACAGGGCGAAAAGGGAAGAATTGAGAATACCATCGTTTCTGCATTGAGAAATGCACTATGGTGTACGTCAGATCCCGTGTGTATTCAATCTTTGGGACAAGGTACAGATTCATGTAACCTGGCAGCATGTCATAACTGTGCAATTTTGCCAGAAACATGTTGTGAAAATGGAAACAGATTACTTGATAGAGGTGTTTTAATAGGGACACTTGAGAATCCAGAAATAGGTTACTTTAGTATAATGAGGTCAAATTTAGCATAAATGTAATGGTTTTTTCCATATACACCAGTTTACAACTTTTTAATGTTTTACTTTGTCAAGATGTCCTATAATAAAGGTCTCTAATTTGACTTGCTAATTTTTCTGTGTTTCGAGGGCTAATACGAAAGTCGCAAATAATAATTTGCTCTAAAATTTAAACTATTTTCCTTGTCAAATATTGTATCCTATAGCAAAATTTGCACCTATTAAGTCTAGAAAACCAATATTTTCAAGGACTATAGTAAATTTTACTCCTATCAGATAAGAATCATGAAAAGTTGTAAAGTGGTGTCCATATAGTAAATAGCGATTTTTGAATATGTTTGAAAGACAAAACGATTAGGTATAGGATATAAAAACCTTTTTAGACAAAATTGTCATCAGTTTCATCTTCATTGAGGTAATAACCCATATTCAGCAAGGTTTCTTTGCTCATGGAGCTGATGTCTTTTGAAGTCATGTTATCTGAAGGGTTATCAATGCATTTTGTGAAGTTCTATGTTGAAGGAATCAAAATTATTCAAAGGTGTCACGGATTTCGATTTGATAAAGGCGAAAAAACTTGAGATACAGTTTGCATCAGATTATACAAACTTTCTTAAAAGTAATAAAAACGGAGCAGAAGATCAAATGAAACATATGAAAACAATAAAAGTAGCAGCAGCGATCATTGTGGATAACAATAAGCTTTTTGCCACGCAGCGTGGATATGGTGAGTTCAAGGATGGCTGGGAATTTCCGGGTGGAAAGATCGAGGAAGGAGAGACGCCGCAGCAGGCTCTTAAGCGGGAGATCAGGGAAGAGCTTGATACAGAGATTGAGGTGGGAGAACTGGTGGATACGATCGAATACGATTACCCCAATTTCCATCTGTCCATGGATTGTTTTGCCTGTACGATCAAGTCAGGCGATTTGGTTTTGAAAGAACATGAATCTGCAAGGTGGCTTGGAAAGGACGATTTGCACAGTGTTGACTGGCTTCCGGCGGACATAGGGATATTGGATAAATGTGAGGAATTGCTAAAGCGTGTATGAAAAATAATTTTTGCTCAGAAAAGCCAGGAAAAAAGATTTAGGAATGGGGCGAATGAATGATGTAATATACGATGCGTTCAAAAATGGCCGGGAAATGTTACGTTACAACTTTGATACAATTCTGATACAATCATGATGCATTTCCAGTGTAAAATCAATATACTGTTTATTTTGGATTCTCCCGGTGGAGGTGTCACACTGAAACGGGAGATATTTTCTGTGTATGGAGAAGCAATTTCTTATGTCGCGAGATCGGGTGAGAGGTCTGTCAATGGAGGGGGACAACGTTCGCCAGATAGGCATAGAATGTGGCTGGATTGCTGAATAGTGATTGTATAAGGAGGAGTTTGTTATGTGCTGCAGGAAAAATTGGTATAACATAGTGGTGTTGCTGCTGGGACTGACTTTGACGGCATGTGGAAATCAGACAGATCAAAAAATCATGGATGATTCCAGCGTGGGTGCAGAAGCTCAGACCGTGCGAACGGAAGCTTTGCATGATTTAGAGGAACAGGATGCAGGGCCAGATGTCCTGGAGACACAGAGCCTGAAAGCGAATACTTCGGAAACGCAGGTTTCGGAAGCGGAGGAACTGGAAGATGGTTCACAGACAGAGCATCACACAGACGATATGTCATTTAAGGCGGAGGTTATCACAGTTTACACGACAGAGAAACCCGAACGTTCCCGCGAGAAATTTCCAGTTGTGTATACAGACAACTTGTCTCTGCTTGATCAGATGGGGCAGACGGACTGCAGTTATGCTTATCGCGATGGCAATGTATATTACCGCCAGTATCACAAGGATTCTTATGAGGAAGGCGCACTGTGGGGAAATTATCAGGCGACGGCAGGGACGGACAAGGAGATTGTGCGTATCGATGCGGACGGCGAAAGTACAGTGCTTTTTCATGATAAGGGATATGGGAACATCTATCTGATGGGGGAACGGTTTTATATGACGGAACTGATTTCAAAGAAAGATGGCGATATGGAGCGGAGGTACACCAATGTGTATTCTGTGGATATGGAGGGGCGCAACCGAATCGATTACGGCGAGAACGGAAAGATCTGTTTTGTTGACTGGGATAGAAAATGTATTGTTATGGAATTTTATTCGGAAGATAAACAGGAGACCGTTTATACCATTTTAAATGCTGAAAGTGGTGAATTGACAGTTCTGCCACTTGATACGGTCAAATATCGTACATTCTGGGATTATCATGATGGCTGGTGTTATTTTGAAGAGGATTCTGGAGATGGGATTGAAAGGGTTGTGGCGGTGTCTCTGGATGGAGAGCGCAGGGAAGTTATCGCGCTGACTTCGGATATGACAACAGAGGAGTATGGATATCGTGAGTGGATCTGTGATTTGCGTGTTGAGGGGGAGCGTATTTATATTGTGTTTGGAGGTTATGCTGGAAGTGGTAGTTTTTATCAGGGAGGAAGGATACTGACGACCAGGCTGGATGGCTCAGATTACCGCGCAGTCGAATGCAGCGCAGACCAGTTTTATGTCCGGCAGGAACAGGGGCGGCCATTGGTTTATTTTCCGCACTACAGGTATGATGACGGAGAGCAGGCGGCAGACGGTGAAAATGATTACGAGACAACAGTATGGGATGTGGAAAAAAATATTACTTATCCATGTGATTTTCCGGTTCAGATGATCTCCAGTCTTGATCATAAAATAGCGATCGAGGGACTGACAGGGCTCTCAAATCCGGTGTGCGTGTACCAGCGCAGCACAGGAGGGACAGACTTTTATGCTCTGCCTGACGATTCTGGCAGCGTTGTCAGGGCTGCCGTGCGGATTGACGAAGATATCAGACCAAGAGAAGACATGGAAGAGTATAAGATTGATTATCAGCATCTGTATTATGCGGATGGTTATCTGTATTTCGAGACGGAGTTTAATGTGTATGACGACGAGTATGCGATCGGCTGGCGCGACGGATACCGCAGAATACAGACGGATGTGTACCGCCGCAGGCTCGCTGATGGTGAGATGGAACTGTTGTATTCGTATTAGGAATTTATAGAAATTCCTGATTTATGTTACAACTTTGATGCAATTCTGATACAAATAGGATGCATTTCCTGCGTAAAATAATATTGGCATATACTCTCGGGGGCTTGGCCGCGAAAACAGCTGTAAAGGAGATCCCGGGGTATATTGGTATGCGTAGGAGGAGACGGTAATGAAAAAGAGAGTCAGCAGAGTTGGAAATATCATTTTAATATCAATATGTATGGGAGTTAGTTTTGGATGTGCATCTGACCAGGGGGCAGAGCGATCCGGAGAAGAACAGGCGATAACACAAAGTTCTGTTCAGGAGGAGCAGAGCGCAGAAGAGGAAAATACACAAGAAATAATAGAAGAAACATCTGAGCCGGAGTCCGATGTTCCAGAGAGATTGGCAGAAGAATTTTCTCCCGGGGAGCAGAACAGGAAAAACGAAGAGAAATTTTTTGAGGAGGCAGAAAAACAGGGGATTGACAGGCAGGAGGCAGATACATATCTACAAATTTTGAAAAAAGATAATATTTTTCAGGATGGAGCTATGGCGCTTACAGGACTCCGGATCGATGATATAGACGGCAATGGTCAGATGGATATGCTGGTTATGGTGCTGGATGCGCGAGAGACACCTTTTTACGGTTCGGGTGGTCTCTGGTTTTATATGAATGAGGACGAGCCATATTGTTTTTCAGAGGAGGATTGCTCTTATTACGGATGGTTTGACACGTTCTGGGACGATGTTGACAACGATGAGAATGTGGAGATCGTGTTCAGCGCACAGGGGACAGGCTGCGGTGCGGTGGGAGATTCGTACAAAGCTGTTTTTAAGTACAAAGATCATTCCATAGAGCGAATGCAGATGCCATCTGACTTTGAGGAGGATTATGACTGCGGACTTTTTGTTGAGGTGTTTCAGGAACCGGAGGCAAATCGCTATAGTGCGTACTGTCCCTATTTTGATGAAAAGATTTGCTTCAATGTGCAGAATGGTGAGGAGTTGAAGTTTCCTGATACAACAGTGAGTGTGGGCTGCAATGCGAGGGGATTTTATAACCTTTGTGTAGCAGAGTACCAGGGAAAGAATGCGTTGCAGGCCTCGGAATATCTGTATGGAGGGGGAGGAGTCGTAAATAATGTTGCCACGGCACAGTTCCTGATCACATGGGAGGCAGACGGGACGCCGAAGGTGGTTAAGTGGTGGATTGAAGAAGACTAAAATGGCAGGATAGTGATAGGAGGAACAATCATTTTATGGAGAGTTTTCAGACCAGAAGCGTTGGATTGATCGTTCTGATATTGTTATGCATTGGATGTGGAGTTGGATGTTCCTCAGGTCAGAGACCGGAGAAAGCTATAAAAGAGTGGGAGACAGCGGAGAGTGAGATAAGTATTTATGAGAATCCTGAAGGATATTATCCCGAAAAGCAGATGCAGATCAACGAGGAGATGTTTTATCGGCAGGCATTGGAGCAGGGAATTGATCAGGAGGAAGCGGAGATATATCTGCAGGTGCTGATGGATGATCATATTTTCCAAGACGGGGTAATGGAGCTGACAGGGCTTCGGATCGGTGATATAGATGGTAATGACCAGACAGATATGCTGGTTGTGGTGATGGACGCGCGGGAAAAGACTTTTTATGGTTTTGGCAGTCTCTGGTTTTACATGAATGAGGATGACCCTTACTGTTTTTCAGAAGAATGGTGTCCCTATTATGGGGATTTCGATTTATTTTGGGCGAATATCGATCAGGATGAAAATATGGAGATAGTATACTGCGCACAGGGTTCAGCCTATAGTGGAGTGGGAGATTATTACAAGGTGGTTTTCAAATACAGAAATCATGCCATAGAGCAGATGCAGTTACCCTCCGATTATGGCCATGAGGAATATAATGACTATGGGCTTCGTGTTGATGTATTTCAAGAGCCTGACGTGGACAGTTACAGAGCCTACTGTCCTTATTTTGATGAGTGGATCTCTTTTACTTCGAAGAATCCTGAGGGATGGTATTTACCTGATATAGAGCAGTATGTGGGCGGCAACCTGGGAGGATATTTTGATCTATGTGCGACAGAATATCAAGGAAATAAGGTGTTACAGGCATCGGAGTACCTATATGGTGAGTGTGGATACGGGCATGGTGTTGCCTTGGCACAGTTTCTGATCACGTGGGAAGCGGACGGTATGCCAAAAGTGTTAAAATGGTGGATTGAGGGAGTTGATAATAAATGGGATGATATATACCGAGCCAAAGAGGATGGCAGTGGAGCCCAATGTTTGATAGAGGCGTCTGTTGAAAGCAGAAGGAAATCTCGAATATAGACTTTGAGGGAACCATAATGTTATATGAGGGCAGTATTTACTGCTGCGATATTTATTTGGATAGCAAGAAGATCAGCAGGTACCAGTTATCAGATGGCGAAATCAGTTCGTTTGAAGTGCCATTTTATTCTTGCGCATGCATCTATAATGATTATTTCTATGGTGTATGCGAAACAGAAGGGAAAGATAAGAAACGGGAAGTAAACATTTACCGCATTAATTTGAATAATGAAAGATTTGAGACAATCTGTGAGTATTCTTTTGATTATGGTGCGTCGGGTGGCAGGGCGGTATCGCAATTGTGAGCCATAGAGGAGGGTGTCTTTTTGCATCGTTTTATTTCCAGTCAAGTGGGGTGTGGGTGGTATAAACTGACAGATGATGGGAATGTGTAAGAGAGGGAGGATAAAGTAGAGTGCATTGTAGGAGTTATCGATTCGTCATACTGATGTTGAATCTGTGCATGGTTTTGACAGCGTGTAAGAATTGGACAGATATAGATACAGGAAAGAGCACGGAAATAGTGTCATGGATGGAAGTAGAAATGCAAACAGGGGTGCAGTCTGGAGAGATTTTGGAGACATCAAAGACGACCGAAAGTATGGACAGCGTGTTTTTAACGCCAGAAGATACAGACGAGGCAAAGCGCGCAGTTGCTTACATGACAGAAGGGATAACATATTCTAATGAACAAATTTATATTCAATACAAAGATGACTTGTCACTGCTTGACCAGATGGAACAGACAGATTTTCGATATGCGTATCGTGATGGCATGATATATTATCGTCAGTATCACGAGGACTCTTTTGCGGAGGGGGCAGAGAGTGCGTACTATTACCCGACCGCAGGAACGGATAAGGAGATTGTGTGTATTGATGCGGACGGCGAAAAGACTGTGCTGTTTTCAGACAAGGGGTATGGCAATCTCTATCTATTTGGCGATCGGTTTTATATGACGGAGATGATAACAAAGAAAAAGGATGACATTGAAGAGACATTTTCCAACATCTATTCCGTTGATATGCAGGGAAGAGATCGTGTGGATATTGGCAATGGAGAGATCAGGGCTGTTGATCTGGACAGAAACATTCTCGTTTTGACCTTATTTTCAGAGTATACAGGGGAGGGGGCTTATTTTGTTTTAAATGGTTTAAGCGGCGAAATGACACTGTTGACCTACAATTCCGGCGGTGGTCTGTATCTTTGCGGTTATCACGATGGATGGTGCTATTTTGATGAACACTGGGATACGGATAACTGCAGGGTGGTGGCAATGTCGATTGAGGGAGAGCAGAGGCTGATCGCCGAACTGGAATCGGACAATTCACAAGCAGGGTATGGATTTGGTGAACATATTTGCCGGATGGAGATTGATGGGGAATGGATCGGTATCGTCTATGGAGCATATGACTATCCAAGTGGCAGATATTTTCAAGGAGGAAAGTTTATCGCAATCAAAACAGATGGCTCAGATTATCGGGAGATCGAAGCAAATTCTGATGACTGTTTTCTCTGTCATGATACAGGCAGCCCACGCATGTATTTTGAAGATTGTGCGGAGATCGGATTTACTGGAAAAACGTGCGTGTGGGATTTGGAGACCAATACCATAATTTCAGCGGATTTCCCGACGGAGCTGGTGCCAGCGGCAGAACAGATCTATAACAGTCCTTATCTTTATCAGGAAAAGTCTGCCCGGGGAACTCTGTGCGAGGGGGATGGAGATGTCTATGCTCTTTTGGTCGATTCTGGGACGATTGTCAGGGTTGCAGCACAGATTGACAGCAGTGTGGAGCAAAGAGGCATTGGGGAAGGCTGGGAGATTACCTATGATCATTTGTGTTATGCAGACGGATATCTGTATTTTGAGGCAACATTCAGCGTTTGCGACGAGGAGTATGCAAGCAGATGGAGCGAGGGTTATCGCAGGCTGCAGACAGACGTGTACCGCCGGAAACTGGATGACGGGACAATGGAATTACTAAATTCATATTAGGCGTGCTAAACCCATGACTTGATCATAAGAACAGAAATGCTTTTATAGCAGCATTTCTATTCGATCGCATGTAAGTTGATCATGGATATGATTTGATTCTGCGTTTCTTCAACCTGTTCTATTCTGATGCTGCCGATGTGATGCTGGGTAGATTTAAAGTCTGTCTCAGGAAATAATTTTGCACATAGATTGTTTGTCTCAGGTGATGCACCCATCAAGGCTGTTGCAAGGCAATTTGTATCAATCTGTTTTAATGCTGCTTTCAAATCTTTTTCGGGAATTGTTAAAATCTGCTCAAAATCAGTTATCCTTTGAGGTAAGATCTTAGGTTCTAAAATGTCATTGATCGAAAGATCATATAACTTCGAAAGTTTCAGCAAAAGCGCTATGTCAGGAATCGTAGTTCCTGTTTCCCATTTTGAGACGGACTGTCGGGTTATGTTTAATCTCTGTGCCAAATCTTCCTGTGTGTAATTGTGGCTTTTTCGTAGAAATTGCAAGTATCCTGCAATAATATTTGTGTTCATAAAATCACACTCCTTCACCGCTATTATAAGGTATATGAAAAGAGGAGCAAAGAACCTGATCAGGGCGAAAAAGTAAACGACAGGTGCGGACAACCATTTAAAAGATTTATTAGACGACTCCGTTGCGGCCTTCCTGTTCACGGTAGTACTTTGCGAGTGCACTTAAATGTTCTACAATATCTGAATTCCAATGTATGATAGAAGTCAGCTGATCACAGGGAAATTCATCACAGAGACCACAAAATTGTACATGGTGATTTCGGGCACATTCGTGTACTTTACATCTGCCGGAAGCTGCCCATTCCGGGACATAGCCATCTGCTTCAATGCAGCCTGTGCAGATACCATCTAATCTCTTTTGGCAGTTGGTACAACATTCGCCGCAGGCGGTGATCGTGGTGAAGTTTATTATTTGCTGCATGTTCGTTATCGAGTCCTTTCTTTGATCGTTTGTCAATTGATGTGAAATACGGACACAGTTATAATATTTGGTGTCATTATATCACAAGCCCGCAATTAATTCTATGAAATAATGTGTTCAAACTTTTGTGGCTCATTTTTCTACAGTTCTTAATTTGATCCGGCGATACAATTCAACATTCTGCTTGCCTATTGGGAAGGACAGCGTTTATAATAAGAGTAATGGTTGTTCGGAAACAACCCAAAGATTTTAGAATAAGCAAATGATAAGGAACTGCTCATAAATAACTCATGACAATGACTTGTCACAAATAATTTGTGAACATTTCCTTAGAAAGGACAAGATTATGCAGGAAACGATAAAACCCCCAGTGGAGGTGCGCTATCAGAGGGAACTTGAAGCGCTCAAAAATGCAGACCAAAATGCAAAGAGACCAGATAACTGGCAGATGTCGCCGAAGGCGGTCAGGACGTTTATCCTGGGCAGCGAGAAACCGATCGAGTATCAGGGCGAAAAGTATGATATCAAGAAGAAGTATTTCGGAAATGACGCGCTCGTTGAGCGGTGTATCGTCACGCTTGCGGGAAACCGCGGGCTGATGCTTGTCGGGGAACCGGGGACGGCAAAGACGATGCTCTCGGAACTCTTGTCCGCCGCAATCAGCGGAAACAGCAAGAATACGATACAGGGAACGGCGGGGACGACGGAGGACATGATCAAATACTCGTGGAACTATGCACTCCTGCTGGCGAAAGGACCAAGCAGGGAGGCACTCGTGCCGTCGCCGCTTTATGTGGGCATGGAAAAGGGAATCCTCACCCGGTTTGAGGAGATCACCAGAACACCCGCTGAGATTCAGGACAGTCTGATCAGTGTGTTGAGTGACAAGGTTTTGAATGTGCCGGAGCTGGGTGATGACGGCTTTCTGTTTGCGCGCCCCGGTTTTAACGTGATCGGAACTGCCAACACCAGGGACAAGGGTGTCAATGAGATGAGCAGCGCGCTAAAGAGGCGTTTTAATTTTGAGACTGTGATGCCGGTCAATAAGGTGTCCCTTGAAAAGCAGATCATTTTGAATGAGGTCAACATGCTTGCACAAGAGAGTCATGTCGATATGCAGGCAGATGAGGATGTCGCGGAACTGCTCGCCTCCACATACCATGAGCTGAGGGAGGGAGTTTCGTCATATGGCCATCGCATCGATAAGCCCAATGCAGTGATGAGTACGGCGGAGGCAGTGTCTGTCTATTACCAGACAATGCTCACCGGCTATTATTACGGGGACGGGCATCTTGATGTGGATTGCCTTGTCCAGAATCTGGTCGGCGCAATCTCAAAGGAAGACAAGGACGATCTGGAAAAAGTAAAGGGATATTTCAACACGGTGATCCGGGACAAGAGCAGCAAAGAGGGTGGATTATGGAAACAATATTACGAAGCGAGGAAATGGCTGAAATAATGCTGATTCCTGTCCGTCATCACAGTCCGGCGTGTTCCTGTCAGATCAAAAAAATCTTTGCGGACTGGAAGCCGGATGCAGTTCTGGTGGAGGGACCAGACAATGCCAATGCGCTGCTGCCAGTCATGCTGCACGAGGATACGCGCGCGCCGTTTGCCATTTACTATGCCTATCATGATAAGGCAAAAAGAATATCGGAGGAGCAGGAGCACTACAAGTGCTACTATCCGTTTCTGGATTATTCTCCGGAGCTCGTGGCTTTGAGGGAGGCGCGTAAAAATATGACAGAAGTGTCATTTATTGATCTGTCTTACGGGGATATTCTTGCAGCTACGGCAGAAAAAGTGACCGAAGGTGAGGCACCGCGAAATTATAATGACGACTATCTGCTCGCCAGAAATGCCTATATTGACAGATTGTGTGCAAAGACAGGGCTGCGCAGTTTTGACGAATTCTGGGAAAAATATTTTGAGATAAACGGAATATACGAGGACAGCGAGATCTGGTTTTCTCATCTGAATACATACTGCGGGCTTGCAAGGAAAAATACGCCGGCCGAGGTGTTGCAGCAGGAGGGGTGTCTTGCGAGAGAACAGCATATGGCAGCGCGGATCGTCCTGCAGGTGCTTCGCGGATGTGGAGGATGTGACAAAAAGGAGCAGAACCGATTCCAGAGAATCCTCGTCATAACGGGTGGATTCCATACGCCGGGATTAAGCGAGAGACTTTCTGACGAAAAGTGGCAGGACACAGTTCAGTATGCAAAGAAGATAGAGCGCTATGTGCCGAATCAGAATGAGAGTGTCTATCTGATGCCTTACTCCATGGAGGCGGCGGATGCATTGAACGGTTATGCGAGCGGAATGCCCTACACGGGTTTTTATCAGAAAATATGGGAAAGGCTTGTCAGTCAGGAGCAGAAACCTTATGAGGCGGCAGTATTGGATTTTCTGGTTGCATCGGGTAAGGAAGTCAGAAAAGAGGAGGGAGCGCTGTCGACCTACGACGAAATCTGCGCGTGGCAGATGGCAGAGGGGCTTTCAGGTCTGCGTGAGAAACCCCAGCCGGGAGCCTATGAGCTGCAGGACGCAGTGTTATCCTCGTATGTAAAGGGTGAATACAATATCACATCAGACATGCCGCTTCGCATTTTGCGGCGGCTGATGACAGGAACCGGTTCGGGAGCACTCTGCACGCTGGCGGACGTTCCTCCGATTATCCTTGATTTTCAGAATCAGTGCAAAAAGTTTGGAATCAGGACAGACAGTACCTTGGAAAAAGAAGTGACGCTCTCCATTTTTTCCAGCAAAAAGCACAGGCGGATGAGCATGTTTTTTCACCGACTGGTTTTTCTGCGGGCAGAGTTTGCAAAGCGCGTGAAAGGACCGAACCTGCAGCAGAGGAAAGACCGCAGCCTGATTCGGGAAATCTGGAAATACAAGTACAGTGCACAGGTTTTTGCGTCATTGATTGATGTGTCGGTGCACGGCGCGACTATGGAGGAGGCGATTGTCAGCCTTGTGCAGGAGCGGCTTCGTCAGGATACAAAGGCAGACGGTGCGGCGCTTCTTTTGACGCAGGTGTTTGAGATGGGCATTTCCAGCCAGCTTGATCTTGTATATGAGCGCGTGCACGAACTGATTCTGAAGGATATGGATTTTTATTCGATTGCGGATGCCGTGAAATCCCTGATGATGATGGAAGAGCTGGGAACTCTTTACGAATCTGACTTGGAGTTCGGGGCGCTTCTGCACACGGGAGTCAGAAAATTAATCACTTTGCTCCCGAGTATCACGCGAATGCAGGATGATATGTTAGATGCGGGCATGAACGCTTTGAAATTACTGTATCAGATCACGGGAAGGAAAGGGCAGGAGGACACAGGGGAGCGGGAGAACTTTTACGAGGCGTTGTACCGGATGCAGGAAGACGTACAGATTCATGCGGGACTGAATGGGTGCATTCACGGAATTCTCTATGGAGGCGGCATTGAGGATTTGCAGACGGTAGGAGCGGTGTGCAGAGGATATCTCACGGGCACAAGGGAACAGCTTTTAAAGACAGCAATCTTTTTCAGGGGCTTGTTTTTTACCGCGAGGGATTTGATTCTGATGGAGCACGAGATGCTTGCGATCATCGATACTTTTCTCGGTGAGGTTGACGAGGCGGAATTTATGGAACTGCTGCCACAGCTTCGAATGGCATTTGCGTATTTCACGCCTGGTGAGACGGATCAGATTGCGCAGCGGGCAGCGGGACTTCACCGTAAGACAGGGCGCGAGCTGATGGAGCGTGACGAAGTTCTGCCGGACTGGTATACATACGGCAGGGAGCTGGATTGCTATGCGCGGAGTATTTTGGGGCTTTAGTTATACTCACGGTAAATGAAATTTACCGTGAGTATTGCGCCAGCCGCAGCCGCGAAGCGGCATATTTCCTTATGCGGCTG
>CAMWMM010000023.1 GCA_947175285.1 uncultured Lachnospiraceae bacterium | reverse complement strand
GGCGGCATACGACATCTTCAAAGATGCAGTTGACAAGATGGTAGACAAAGCATGCGATGAGGAGATGGAAAACGAATTGAAAAACTGCGCGCTGGCACAGGAAGGCGTGCTCGGTGTCGACCTGCTCCGCACAAGAGTGTTTGGCAATAAGATCTATGTAGACATCGAGATCCGCGCCGACGGCGACGAGACACTCCGCGAAGCCCACAGCATCGCAGAGCGTGTACATGACTCGATCGAAAGGGAGTTTGTGAAGGTGAAACACATTATGGTGCATGTGAACCCGGCGGAGTGAGGATTTAATTTTTATAGACTTTGTATTTAGGGTATGATATACTTGAAAAAGATTATTTGGAGGTGTATCTATGGATGGTGGCACAGTCGTAAATCTCGGTGTGCAGCGGTTTGACAGAATCAGGGAGCAGATGTCCTTTTACATTGATAAGACAAGTTTCATCAAAGAGTGGTGGGAAAACCGGTCAGATGTAACACTGATCACACGCCCGCGCAGGTTTGGCAAAACACTAAATATGAGTATGATAGAGTGCTTTTTTTCCAATCGATATGCGGGCAGGGGAGACCTGTTTGAAGGCCTTTCCATCTGGGGTGATGAGGGCTATCGACAGCTTCAGGGAACCTTTCCTGTGATCTTTTTGAGCTTTGCGAGCATCAAGGCAGTCAACTGTGACGATATGAAGTACAAAATGACAGAAGTGATCGCAGATCTGTATAATGAGAATATCTACCTGCTTAAGGGAGATGTGCTGAATCCAAACGAAAAAGAGTACTATGAAAGCATAAAACCCGGAATGGAGGACAAAGTAGTTGCAGGCACAGTACATCAGATGGCAAAGTTTATGCATCGCTATTATGGAAAAGAAGTGATTATTCTCCTTGATGAATATGATACCCCGATGCAGGAAGCGTGGCTGGGCGGCTACTGGGAGGAAGCAGTTAATTTTTTCAGGAGCTTTTTTGATAAGACATTCAAGTCAAATCCGTATCTGCACCGGGGAATCATCACAGGGATTACAAGAATATCAAAAGAAAGTATTTTTTCTGATCTGAATAATCTGGACGTGGTTACGACGACTTCGAATGCATATGCAGCTTCATTTGGGTTCACGCAGGACGAAGTGTTCAGGGCTCTTGAGAATATGGGATTGGGCGGCGAAAAGGAATCCGTAAAATACTGGTATGATGGGTTTACATTTGGCAGCCTTACAGATATCTATAATCCATGGTCCATCACATCCTATCTGAAACAGGGCGGAAAGTACAAGGCATACTGGGCAAATACAAGCTCAAACGGCCTCGTCAATTCCCTGCTACAGACAGGAAAGGCAGAAATCAAGGAGACGATGGAGACACTCCTAAAAGGTGGTTCCTTTACCGCCATGATCGATGAGCAGATTGTATTTAACCAGCTTGGCAGCAGTGAAAATGCAGTCTGGAGCCTGCTGCTTGCGACAGGGTACCTAAAGGTACTTGAAGTGGAGACCGTAGGGGAGCGTAAGGATATGGTATTTACATTGACACTCACGAATCTTGAGGTTTCTATCATGTTTGAGAACATGGTAAACAACTGGTTTAAAGACAACTCCAGAATCCCGTACAATGATTTTATCAAAGCAATGCTGGTTGACGATGTGGATTCCATGAATGAATTTATGAATGACATCGCACTGGAGAGTTTTTCCAGCTTCGACACGGCAAAAGGTGCGTCGTCAAAGGACGCACCAGAGCGTTTCTACCATGGATTTGTGCTGGGTATGATCGTGGATCTGTCTGGTCAATACAGGATCAAATCCAACCGGGAAAGCGGCTTTGGTCGCTACGACATTCTGATGAAACCTATAGATCAAGAGAGCGGCTATGCCTATATCATAGAATTCAAGGTGCACAAGCCGAGAAAAGAAAAAGATCTGGAAGAAACGCTTGCGAATGCCCTCAAACAGATCGAGGAGAGGCGTTATGAGGCAGAACTGATTGGAGAAGGGTTTCTGCCAGAACGCATTAGAAAGTATGGATTTGCGTTCCGGGGAAAAGAATGCCTGATTGGGTGAGTGCTTTAGTCGACATATGTCATTTTCAACAATGCCTTTGGCAAGATGGTAGACAAAGCATGCGACGAGGAAATAGATTATTTCATATTCAATCAATCTTCAAGCGATCGAGGCTGTATTGACAGAAATTGGCAGAAATGGTTTGTGATAGGATAATTCGGGAAACTATTGTAATCAATGGATTGCAAGGCAGGTATATGTATCAGTAGCGTGGTTGTGTGGAGATAGTGGGAGCTAAAATACAAGGAGGAATGTTGAATGAGTGGTTTGGTGAGTGTGATTGTGCCTGTATATAACTCGGAAAAATACCTAAGGGACTGTATAGACAGCATAGTTAACCAGACATATCAAAATCTGGATATTATATTAGTAGATGATGGGTCGACAGACTCAAGCGGTTCTATATGTGATGCGTACGCCCGAGAAGACAATAGGATACATGTGATTCATAAGGAAAACGGGGGAAATGGAGATGCAAGAAATGCCGGACTGAACGAGGCAAAAGGATCGTGGATTGTTATGTCTGACAATGATGATATAATGCATCGAAGACAGATCGAGGTGCTCCTTGCGGTAGCGGAAGATAAAGACGCTGATATTGCGGTAGGTTGGTACAAGGCGTTTGAAGTGAATGAAATACCACATGATGAGGATATTGGAGTAGATTATTTGGAGAGCGCAGAAGTATTGTCCGACAGGCACTTATTTGACGATGATTTTATAAAAAAACGTTCAATGATACTAGCGGTGCCTTGGAGTAAAATATGCAAAAAGAAACTATACGGGGGGGGTGTATTAAATATCCAAAAAAAAGCAGACATGACGATGCATGGACAACATGGAAACTGTATGAAAAAGCAGAGAAGACAGCATTTATACCAATTGTATTGCACTATTGGCGTAATGATCCTAATTCGTTTGGCAGACGCAAATTTGATATGACACATTTTGATGGAATAGATGCTTATAAAGAGCAATTAGAGTACTTCTATAGAAAAAAAAGACAGCGTTATGTGGAAATTACATTTGCATCGTATATGGAGATGTTTTTTTGGTGCTACAACCGTATGAAAGAGTCTGGTATGGATGTAACGTTGTTAAAACCATATTGGGAATATATGAAAAACCATATTGTTTATGCCAAACTCACTAAAAGTCTTGGATTTAAGCAGTGGCTCAGATACAGGTATCTGGCATGGTATAAGATACCTAAGTTGATCCAAAAATAATGTCAAACTTCGTGTCGGGGAAATCTGGGGCTATAGTGCAAGGTTTCTACTTAGTAAGATTGGAAAAGTTGATTATCTATATACGGAAAATGTTACTGTTTGTGCCTACGATGAATATAATAACGCCAAAAACGGACAGAGCGTGAACGGTAACCCCAAAATAGTATAAAAGGATCTGTCGCGCAGATTTGTATGGCTATTTCTGACAAAATGGTATATAGTAGTAAGAGAGAAAGTGCATATCAGTACTCGTCACAGTTTCAGCGGGATGGGATAGGGAAGGAATTTTACAAACCTTTACCGATAGGGATCGGCGACTTCGCGGAAATTGTTTCAAAAGGAAGTTATTATGTACACAAGACGTTGAATCTTTCGTCAAGCCAGTCCGTAGGAGTCGGTAGGCTTTTGTCATAGAGTTCAAGGTTGCAAAGGATATAGACAACATGAATTCAATGGCAGATGAGGCGTTGAAACAGATTACAGAGAAAAAGTATAATGTTGACTCAGAAATGGCGGCTATAAGTATGTGAGTTGTTATGATATTGCTTTCTGTGGTAAGGACTGTGTGGTGCACTGCCGGGAAGCGCTTGGATAGAGGGATGAATGATATGAACACATGGACAATGCATGTCGAGAAATTTGGGAAAATTGAAAGTGCAGATATAGAAGTGGCTCCGATGACATTGTTCGTGGGGGATAATAATAGTGGTAAAAGCTATATTATGACTTTGATTTACGGCTTGATCAATATAGCTTTATATGCTAAGCAATATGAAATTTGTACAGAATCAGAGGATTATATAAGGTGTATAAAGTTTGTTGATAGAATACATGATAATATTGATTATATGGCTGATTCTTTCAAAAGCATTGAAATGACACTCGATGAAATGAAAGCCTTTGAAGGAGTACTGAACGAACTGTTAGCCTTAAATAAAGATAGATTTATTAGAGATTTATTCAACAAACGGATTGATATCGGGGAGTTGAGCTTAGAATTAAAAAAACAAAACAAATATATACTGAGGTATAACTTGTCCTATATGACAAATCAGGAGGAGTATGTTACTTTACAGGGAATAAGTGGGAAAAACAAAATGATGTTGGAATACTGCTCTAATATAGAAAGAAGGGAAAGCAAGTATGAGCATTATCAGGCAATATTGTTCATTTTAGAATATATGATAAAAGGAAGTTTTGGGGATGCAACCTATTTTCCGACGGCTCGTACAGGTTATGTGTTAACTTTTAAGTCTCTAATTGGAAGTGCACTAAGAGATAAATTTAATTTTGATACGACACAAAAAAACCTACTGACCAGACCAAACAGTGATTTCTTGATAAAACTAAGCGAACTGACCAAGAGTGACTTGACAGATAAAGAGTGGCGTAGGAGTAACAGAACACAATCGGCAGTGCGTATTATTGAAAGTAATATTATTGAAGGGAAAGTATCTATTTCAGATATGCCTGCACATGATATTGTTTATCAACCGCAAGGAACAGATACACAGCTTCCAATGTTTGTTACATCAGGAGTTGTAACAGAAATGACACCATTATTACTGTTTTTTAGAAATGACACAGTTAACACAGTTTTGATAGAGGAACCAGAGATTTCCTTACATCCGCAGCTGCAATGTGAGATGGCAAGGGTTCTTATCAGACTTGCTAATTCTAGAATCCCCGTATTTGCAACCACACACAGCGATATTATTCTCCAGCATATCAATAATATGATTAAATTAGCAGCAGCATCAAACCGTGAAGCAATTGGAGAAAAACTGGGATATGAAGAGTGTGACTGGATTGATAGAGAGAAAGTAAAAGTCTATCAGTTTGATGTGGATAGCAGTCAGAGAACTACAGTGATAAAACTGCCTTGTGGCGACTTTGGTTTTGAAGCGATGACCTTTTATGATACACTGGAAGAGCTAAACAGGCAGACTAGGATTATTGAGGAGGAATGATGTTTCAGGCGGGTTTACAAGAGAGGAGTTTGCTTATAGAGCCAGGGCTTGTACAAAGATCGAATACGAGTCTGCACCTGACTGAAAAAGGTGAAGGACAGGCGGATTTAGAGGTACGGCTTATTAGTGAATGTATACTTATACGAAATCATGAAAATAATAAGATGCAATATTTTATAAATAAAAAATGTGCAGATTATGTAATGTTTGAGAGTATAGATGACATCTGGAGAGTTCACATATTCGAAATGAAAAAAACAGTGAATGAAGAAAAATGGGAAAATGAAATAAAGCACCAGTTTCATGGAGCCATGCAAAATGCACTTGCATTTTCAGGTGTTTTAGGAGTAGAGATAGCAGATATTGTTTTGCATACAGTATATAGGAATGATAAAATAAATGATATGGCAAATCCTGTTAGGCAGCATTTGTGCACGCATCGTAAGAGCATTAGCGGAACAGATTGGAATGACAGTGAGATCTCGCTTGAATTTTTGGATAAGAAGAGATTTAAACATGATAAAATAAAGTTGGATATTGAGACAGGAGAGGGAGAATACTGCTTGGCATATTGTAAGTGAGGGAGATTAATAAAGTAGAATGAGGTTGGCTTGATGAAGATATCAAAAATTCATTTATACAATTTTAGGGGAATTTCGGATTTGGAATTAAATCTGGATGAGAAAAGTACGATTCTGTTTGGAATAAATGGTGTTGGCAAATCAACAGTGTTAAGGGGAATCGATTTGTTATATGCCAATATTATCGCAAGACTTTTAAAAAGTACCAAACTGCTTGCCGAACTGACAACAGATGACATTCAGTATGGAAAGGCTAAAGCTAAGGTGTTGGCGGATTTTTCTTTCCCAACGGGAAAGAATATGGAGTACTATCGATTTATAGATCACACTGAAAAACGGCATTCAAATACATTGAGAACAATTGTTGAGAATTTTCGTGAACAGTACATCACCGAGAATTATACGGATCAAGAAGGAAATCTTATTGTGGTAGAGGATACCAAGAATATGCCGGTTTTTGTTAATTATGGTGTTAACAGGCTGGTTATCGATGTTCCGGTCAAAATTCCTAAGCAGGTGGATTTTCATAAACTTAGTGCTTTTGATAAGGCAATTGAAAGCAAGATCGATTTTAGCTCCCTATTTGAATGGTTTCGCTGGAAAGAAGATTTGGAGAATCAGGAAAAGGTGATAAGGCAGAATATAGAATATGAAAATCGTGATTTGAAAGCAGTCAGGAATGCAATGTCTGCAATGTTTGATGATTTTAAAAATGTCAGAATAGAGAGACAGACACATACGATGCTTTGGGAAAAAGATGGAATCTCACTGAATTTGAATCAACTTTCTGACGGGGAGAAGTGTACGATAGCGCTCTTTGGAGATTTGGCGAGAAGGCTTGCCATTGCCAATCCGACGATTGAGAATCCCTTGGAAGGGGAGGGAGTTGTGTTGATTGATGAGATCGAACTTCACATGCATACTCAGTGGCAGAGAAAAGTATTAAGGGTTTTGAGAGAGACTTTTCCTAACATACAGTTTATTATAACGACGCATTCACCACAGGTTCTCGGTGAAGTGGATAAGGATTTTAAAATTTTTGCAATGAAAAAGCAGGAAGGTAAAGTAAATGCGTGGGAGTGCCAAACATTATATGGGTGGGATTCCAATGCAATTTTGGAGGAAATGTTGGATACGGAATCAACTACCCTATATGTTAAGGAAATAACAAGCAATATGTACAATGCTTTGGAGGAAAAAGATTATGATTTGGCGGAGAAATATGCAAATGAGATTGATGAACTGACACATGGAAGGAATGAAAGTGTTGCCAAAGCTCGCATATTGATTGCAAGAGGACGCAGGAATAATGAGAAAAATACAAAAAGGTGAATCGCCGAAATGGTTCGAGGCATGGAAAGACAATTTTCGGTGTGAAAAAGGAAGAAGGGCGAAATACAAGGAAGACTTTCCAGATGCTGAACGTCGGAAGCTTAGAAAAGAATTACTCGAGGAGCAAGGATATATATGCTGCTATTGTATGAAACGAATAGACATTAATAGCTCCCATCTAGAACATTTTTGGCCGAAGAGCAGATTTAAGAATCTGGATATGGATTATCAAAATATGTTGGTATCCTGCGAGGGGGAAACGACTGGTGGAGATCATTGCGGTCACAAAAAGGACGACTGGTATGATAAGGATATGGTCATTCCAACAGATGATAAAATTGAAACGATGTTTCGTTATGCATTAAGTGGGGATATCAATCCCGCACATCGGGGTGAAAAGGAAGCAGTTGAGAAAAAGATGATTTGTGAGTGGGGGCTTGACAGCTTTCATTTGAAACGAAACAGGCAAATGGCATTGGCAGAGACTGAAATATTTGAAATGCAAGATTATACAGAAGAGGAAGTATGGGACACGATTGCTTACTATGATGGAAGACAAGATGGAAAATATATTGAATACTGTAATGTGATCATAGATGTGATGAAACGAGAGATGTTGCAATGAATGGAAAGGTTTCCCAATCAGTATTTGTCAAAGTATTAGTGGAATGTGAAAGGAATGGGAATAGTTTATCGATATGCTATCGTGATAGGAAGGATGCAGGATTATGCCATTAATGGAACAGGAACCGATAAAAACAGAGAAAATAGATGATGTTATTTTTAATAAGTAC
This sequence comes from uncultured Lachnospiraceae bacterium, assembly GCA_947175285.1. The sequence goes on along the minus strand of CAMWMM010000023.1, from coordinate 13,725 downwards.
AAAGGTGTTCCGCGTTTTATTGCAGAGACATTAAGTCCAAGAACAGCGCTTCGTGACAGAACCATAAAACTGAAGAAATACGCAAACCTAGGAGTGAATGAATATTAGATTGTTTTGCCGAAAGAGCGCTCTGTGGAAATATATTATCTTGAAGATGGTAAATACCAATTGAAAGAATCCTATATCCTTGAAAAAGATGAAAATTACAATGCAGATAAGGTCATGGCGCTGCGAGCCATGCCTACAATCACAATTGGGCTGAAGGAGATCTTCGACTACTGAATCGATATTATGGATGCTTTTCCAGTGAACAGGGAGGCTTATAGATGGATTACAAACCAACGCATCCGCGTCGGTTTGGCAAAACGATGAATATGAGCATGCTCAAATACTTTTTTGAGGATGACAGGGATTTTCATGGGAATAAAAGAGAACGGCTCTGGTAAATAATGGTTTTCACAGGGTGAAATTGGAACCTTCAGCACCAACCTAAATAAGGAAGCCATTATTATAAAGGAAATAATTATCTTCAAAGATGTGGCAAGTATGCAGTCAGGAGCCAAACAACTGGAAGAAGCCAAGGCGCTCACAAATGAAGCCTATGCCACTATGAAGGAACAATGTAACACGAAAAATGAAATCGAATATATTAACACGATTGACAGGACACTTTCGCAATACCGTGAAATCTATGGTCAGGTGGTAGAAATTGCATTAGCGGGTCATGATGATGAAGCTTACGATATGATGTTATATAATTTTCTGATTGAAAGTATGGAGGATGAATTGGATTATTTTGCCAAGCGGAATACACATGAGATATTTCGCATGGCAATCCTTGAGGCGATATATTATGACAATACAGTAATCGTTCTCAAGGCATCAGGATCAGCGCTTATTACAGAAAACAATGTATCGGTTTATATCTGTAATAGTGAGGAGGAAGTGGTGCAAAAAGTAATGACAGTTAAGGCCAGACAAATAGGCAAAGCGGCTAGAAAGGTATTGAGGACAATTTTTTGCGGGATAAGGCGGCAGAAAAGCTATTAGAGATTAGTATGCGTATGAACGAGAATATGGAGGTATGTAGATGCGTTTTAAGATAAAAAAGGAATTGTTTTTGGAAAAACTATTTTTATTGGTGATTTTAGTTTTTACTTTCTTGACAATGTATTATTATGATAATCAAACAATATTTGTTAGTGTAATCAGAAATATGCACAGGATTACAAGTGGAAAATGGTACTGTTTGTTGAATGGGTGGACACTGCCATATGGAGTGGTTTCACAGGCGGCATGTGCTGTATGGGCGTTTCCTGTGTTTGTTTTATCTGAATTTGGCATTATTTCCGTGACTAGTGTGGGCGCAAGACTTTGGTACAAATTGTTTATGCTGCTTTTTTTAGCATTGAGTACAAGGGAGATCGGAAAGATTGCAGTTTTAATCGGAGGCATATCAGAAAAGAAGATTTTATGGATGAAATTATTTTTTCTGAGCTCACTGATGGTTCTTCTGCCTGCAGTTCATGTGGCGCAATTTGATATTGTATATTTGTTTTTTGTATTAAAGGGGATTGAATATTATCTAAATGGTGAACATTTTAAATTTTTAATTTGTTTTATGTTTGCCATTCCAGGCAAATATATGCCTTTATTTATTTTTATCCCACTGGTGTTGCTGAAAGAGAAACGATACCTGTATATCATACGTGACCTTGCGGTTGGCTGCGCATTGTGTGTTGCAGATAGGGGAATGAAGAGTGCCGGGTACCGCATTGAAAATTATTTAGGGATTGATCCCACAGGGGAAGTGTTCCAAAGCAATGTTGTATTGCAGCAAGACTGGGAAGAATTACTCAGTTCGAATATCAATGTTTTCGGAGCACCAGTTTCGCTTGTGCTTTGTGCCTTTTTTATGCTTTGTATATGGTGTTTTGCCAAAAAGAGTGAGGACAGAAAAAAATTAGCAATCTGGGTATCTTTTTTAGGATTCTCGATACTATTCGCGCTAGGTATGGTTACACCTTATTGGATCATATTATTGATACCGTTTGAAATGCTGTTAATATTTGGAAATGGTTCTGGTTACGAGATATTATTTCCGATGGAAACCATATTTTCTGTTGCTTTTCTGTATACTTTTATGTTAAAGATATCTTGGATTTTTGGTTCATTTGACACATTTGATTTTTTGTTATTCAAATTAATTCCGGGATATGAAAATAGAGTTCATGGCTTTGTATCAGACTTTATGAAACAGAGGGGATTGGATTCTTACAGTGGTGTGGCAGTAGCCATGCTTGTGGCATGTATCGTTGGGATATTGGCATTAACATATCCGTTAAGGAAGCGGGAAAGCGATGTGTATGATGAGGAAAAGGAAGAATGCCATATCAGGGGCTGGTACTGGGCAAGACTTGGATTAGCATACGGATGGATCCTGCTAAATATATGGGTAGTGGCGCTAAATCATGTGGCAGCATAGGCTGGACAAGTAACCATCAGATTCTAAACAAAAGAGCTGATGTATTTCACGTTTATTACAGTACACACAGAAATTTTATGAGAAAAAAATTAGAGAGGAAAATTATAGTGTTTGAAAATAAAACAGAGAAGCAGGCAAAGGAAGAAATTCTAAGAATGGTAGCCGAATATTGTGATACATATCACAATAAAAATAAAAAATTTGAGCCAGGAGATCGCATTGCATATGCATCACGTATATATAATCATGAGGAAATGTGCAATTTGGTAGATTCTGCTCTCGAATTTTGGTTGACGTCTGGAAGATATACAGAGGAGTTCGAGAGAGAATTTGCGAAATACCTGGGAATAAAGTTCTGCTGTTTAGTTAATTCTGGGTCATCTGCGAATTTACTTGCATTTATGACATTGACGTCACCATTGCTAGGAGAACGTCAAGTAAAACCAGGTGATGAGATGATTACAGTGGCAGCAGGGTTTCCAACGACAGTCACACCAGCAATCCAGTATGGAGTGGTGCCTGTATTTATAGATGTCACAATACCACAGTATAATCTGGATGTATCACAGCTTGAAAGGGCACTGTCTGATAAGACCAAGGTAGTCATGGCAGCGCACACTTTAGGAAATCCCTTTGACTTAAAGGCTGTAAAGGAATTTTGTGATCGGCATAATTTATGGCTGGTCGAAGATAACTGCGATGCACTTGGAACAACATATATTCTAAACGGAGAGGAGAGGCTAACCGGTACAATAGGCGATATTGGAACATCTTCGTTTTATCCTCCTCATCATATGACAATGGGCGAGGGAGGAGCAGTTTATACAAATAATCCACTTCTCCATAAGATTGTTCGCTCATTCAGGGACTGGGGGCGTGATTGTGTGTGCCCCTCGGGAAGGGACAACCTCTGTGGACACAGATTTGATAAGCAATATGGAGAGCTCCCATTAGGATATGACCATAAATACGTGTATTCCCATTTTGGATATAATTTAAAGGCAACAGATATGCAGGCAGCAATTGGTTGCGCACAAATAAAGAAATTTCCAAGTTTTGTAGAGAGAAGACGTTATAATTTTGAACGCCTGAAGACTAGACTTGCAGGTGTTGAAGATAAATTCGTTTTGCCAGAAGCCTGTGAAGCTTCTAATCCGAGTTGGTTTGGGTTCCTGCTCACCTGCAAGGAAGGGGTAGACCGTAACAAAGTGGTGCCCTATATAGAAAGAAGTGGTATACAGACACGCATGTTGTTTGCAGGTAATCTAACGAAGCACCCTTGCTTTGATCAAATGCGTGCTGCGGGAACGGGATACCGTGTTATAGGAAATCTGGAGACGACGGACAGGATTATGAAGGATACCTTTTGGGTAGGCGTTTATCCGGGAATGACGGATGAGATGATAGATTATATGGCTGAAGTGATTACTGAGTCGGCTCGATAATGAAGAATTGGACAAAGCATTTAAAATGGAGGATATAGTATAGTATGAAAGTCGTTTTATTGGCGGGAGGATTTGGAACAAGAATCTCAGAAGAATCTCAGTTTAAACCGAAGCCTATGATTGAGATTGGAGGAAAACCAATTTTATGGCATATTATGAAAGAATACTCCTATTATGGATTCAATGAATTTATTATATGTGCCGGCTATAAGCAATATGTTATCAAGGAGTGGTTTGCGGATTATTTTTTGCATAACAGTGATGTGACATTTGATTTTACACATGGGAATAATGAGATGGCGATTTTAAATCAGCATTGTGAGCCATGGAAGGTAACAGTTGTAGACACTGGATTAAATACGATGACAGGTGGACGCATTAAACGTATACAGTCATATATATGCCAAGAACCTTTTATGATGACTTATGGTGATGGTGTTTGTGATGTAGATATTTCTGCTTTGTATGAATTCCACAAATCTCATGGCAAGATTGCTACTTTAACAGCTGTAATGCTGGAGCAGCAAAAGGGAATATTGGATATTGGGGGAGATAATGCAGTAAAATCTTTCCGCGAAAAAAGTGCGATGGATAAGGCCCCAATAAATGCAGGATATATGGTATTCGAACCAAAGATATTTGACTATTTGGAAGGTGACAAGACGGTGCTTGAAAGGGAACCTCTAGAAAAACTTGCGAATGAGGGACAGTTGATGTCTTATATGCATAGAGGGTTTTGGCAATGTATGGATACCGCACGAGAAAGACAGAAATTGGAGAAGTACCTGGATATTGGTACAGCTCCATGGAAAAAGTGGTAATTTTAGGAGTATGCATGGATGAAAAGGGCAGTTGTGACAGGGGCAACCAGTTTTATAGGAATAGCCCTGATAAAAGAGCTGATAAAAGCGAATTATGAGGTTATAGCAATTATCCGTCCGTCCAGTTTGCGCAAGACATTATTATGGACATTATGCCCCAAGATAAAGTTGATAGAATGTGAATTGAACCAGTTAAATCGAGCGGAATTGAATGTCGAGCAATGTAATGTGTTGTTTCATATCGGATGGGCAAGCGATTTTTCCAATAGTCGTTATAATTTAGAAGGTCAGATGAGGAATGTTAAGTATTGTGAATACTCGGTAGAGCTTGCTGCCCGGTATGGATGTGAAGCATATCTTTGTGTTGGCTCACAGGCAGAGTGTGGAGTAATCAATGAGCCAATTACGTCATATACTAAAGAGAATCCTATGACAGCTTATGCGGAAGCAAAATGCATTGCAAATACAAAAACAAAGGATTTTTGCAAGATATATGGTATAAAACACTATTGGCCTAGATTATTAAGTGCTTATGGACCCTATGATCGGAATACGACAATGATTATGTCTTGTATACAAGCATGTCGGGATAGAAAAATTCTCAAGTTAACACCTGCAGAACAGATATGGGATTTTGTATATGTGGAAAATGTTGCAAAAGCACTTCTGGCGATAGTTGAAAAAGGAAATCCTATAAAGAGATATCCAATTGCGTCGGGAACAGGAAAAGAATTGAAGGAATATATTGCAGATATTGCGAAGATTATGGATTTCCCAGAAATATTGAAAGGGATTGGACAAAAGAACTATACAGAGAATCAAGTTATGTATCTAGTAGGTGATATTAAAGAGTTGCAAAATGATACAGGTGTATGCATGGATTATGATTTTGAACAGGGGATAAGGGATATTGTTAAGTTGTTTATAAATCCTTCTTGAGTCAATAATGGCTTATAGAATATGAGTATTTCATGGGTTGACAGGAAGATAACAAAGTGAATTAGTTTATTGTATATGTAACTATTAATTGTATAGATGGGAATGGGATAAGGAGAGTAGATATTAGATGTCCATACCTCTATACCTGATGAGAAAAGTTTATAACCAATTCTGTTTAGCTATAAACTTATTATATGAGGAGATATAGCATGAAAGTAAGAGTAGCCGATTATATAGCTGATTTTTTGGTTTCTAAAAATGTTACTACGGTTTATACGGTAGTAGGTGGTGGTGCAATGTATCTCAACGATGCATTTGGCAACTACGAAAAACTGAAATGTGTTTATACACATCATGAGCAGGCCGCGGCAATTGCTGCAGAAGGACACGCACGGGTTACAGGGAGTCCGGCAGCGGTATGTGTTACGACTGGCCCAGGGGGGACAAATGCTGTTACTGGTGTTTTAGGAGCATATCAGGATAGTATTCCAATGATAGTCATATCGGGACAGGTTCGTTATGAAACCACAGTGGAGAGCACAGGATTGGATTTGCGGCAGTTTGGTGAACAGGAATGTCAAATTATAAGTTTGGTTAATTCTATAACCAAATATGCTCGAATGATTAAGAATCCATTAAAAATACGTTATTATTTGGAAAAAGCGTATTGGTATGTTAATGAAGGGAGGAAGGGGCCTGTCTGGCTAGATATTCCGTTAAATGTTCAAAATGCTTTAATTGAGACAGATGAACTAGAGGGATATACTCCAAGTATTGCAAATTACCAACAGGAAAACATATCTCAAATATTAGAACTCATGAAAGCATCCGAACGTCCGGTTATTTTGGCAGGGTCAGGATTGCGCAGTAGTGGTACACTATCATCCTTTAGGCAAATAATTCGAAAATGGAAATGCCCTGTGGTGGCAGCAACTAGTGTAGCTGACATTTTTCCAAATACTGAACCTTTATATATGGGAAATTTTGGGGTTTTCGGTGGACGTGCTGGTAATTATATTGTACAAAATGCGGATTTAATTGTTGCCTTCGGATGCCGTATGTCCTTTAAACAGATAGGTTTTAATTATGAAAAGTTTGCTCCAAATGCAAAAAAAATAGTAATAGATGTCGATATTAATGAATTACAGAAAGATACTCTTAAGATTGACCTGCCCATTCATTGTAATTTAAACAAATTATTACCGCAATTTTTGCAGATGCATAATCCGTTTGAGAATGAATTAGATACCTGGATAGACTATTGCAAAAAATTAAAAGATAAGTATCCTATATATCAGAAAAAATATGAGCATAGTGAAAAAGTTAACCAATATTATTTTATATATGAGCTGAATAAGCGATTGCCAGATAATAATATATCAGTAGTAGGAAACAGTGTTGCATCTGTCTGTGCACTACAGATGGGGATAGAAAAAGAGCATCAGCGTCTGTTTGGAAATGTGAATTGTGGAAGTATGGGGTGGGATATGCCAGCGTCCGTTGGCGCTTCAATAGCATCAGGACGTTCGATTTTATGCCTAACAGGTGATGGAAGCATACAGATGAATCTGCAGGAATTGCAGACAATTGTTACTAATGATTTGCCAATTAAGATAATTATTTTTAACAATGGGGGATATCAGGCAATCATACAGTCACAAACAAATTTTTTTCAGCGTTTGTCAGGATGTACTGAGGAGTCTGGACTTAAAATGCCATCATTTCAAAAGATTGCTGAAGCATATGGATTTCCATATATACAAGTGACAAGTAATATGGAAGTTGTAGATAAGGTTAGGAAATTGATGGAAATTGAGGGGTATGCAATTTGTGAAGTTCTCCAGGATGTGACACAAAATATTGAACCAAGGGTAAAAAGCAAGAGATTAGAGGATGGGACAATGACATCTCCACCAATTGATGATTTGTGTCCATTTTTGAGTGAGGAAGAAAATAGAAAAAATCAATTTAAGATTTAGAGGAGAAAGTTATGGAATTATGTATTGGAAATATTAAAATTGGAAAAGAATATACACCATTAGTTATTCCGGAAATAGGAATTAATCATGGAGGAAATCTTAAAGTTGCTATGAAAATGGTTGATGCGGCGTATGCAGCAGGGGCACGTTTGGTAAAACATCAAACACATGTGATAGAGGATGAAATGTCCCCAAAGGCCAAAGATGTGATACCAGGGAATTCGGAAAAATCAATTTATGATGTTATGGCGGAATGTGCATTGTGTGAGAGTGATGAGCGAGAATTAAAGGAGTATGTTGAAAGTTTGGGAATGGAGTTCCTTAGCACGCCCTTTTCCAGAGCTGCTGCAGAACGATTGGAAAGGATGGATGTAAAGGCATACAAAATTGGCTCCGGCGAACTGAATAATTATCCATTACTCAGGCACATTGCTGAATTTAGAAAACCAATGATTATTTCCACTGGTATGAACGGAATATCTAATATCAGAAAAGCCATAGAAATTGTAAATGAATATAATACACCATTCGCATTACTTCATACCACTAATTTATATCCAACGAAGCCGCATCAAGTTAGGCTGGGAGCTATGCAGGAAATGATGCAGGTATTTCCCGATGCTTTGATTGGACTGTCAGATCATACATTGAATAATAATGCATGTATTGCTGCCATTGCTTTAGGAGGATGTATAGTTGAACGTCATTTTACAGATTCCAAGGATAGGATAGGAAATGATATTATTTGTTCTATGGATGGAAAAGAGTTAAAAGATTTGTTACAAGCTGCAAAGGAAATTTGGATGATGCGTGGTGGTAGCAAGCAGAGTCTGCCTGAAGAACAAGTTACGATTGACTTTGCATTTGCCACAATAGTGAGCATAGCAGATATTCAACAAGGAGAACTGCTGACAAAAGACAATATATGGGTTAAACGACCAGGTATAGGAGGTATTTTAGCAGAAGAATATGAGAATATTCTTGGAAGACGCGCAAAGGTTGATATTCCAAAAGATGTTCATTTGTGCAAGGCAATGATAGACTAGAGGCTGAAATTATGAAAAAGATGATGTTTGTTACAGGAACAAGGGCGGACTATGGTAAATTGAAGTCTATAATAAAAGCTGTAGAGGATTCAAAAGACTATGAGGCGTACATATATGTAACGGGTATGCATTTGTCCCCGGAATATGGAAATACCTATATGCAAATAGAGGATGATGGGTATTCCAATATTTATATTGAGAAAAAGTTAGATTTGACATCTAAAATGGACATTAATATTGGAAATACTATTTTACTTATGGCTCAATATGTTGCTAAAATTAATCCGGATGTAATGGTGGTGCATGGTGATCGAATAGATGCATTGGCAGGAGCCATTGTTGGTATTTTAAATAATATTTTAGTTGCCCATATTGAAGGGGGAGAAATTACGGGAACTGTGGACGATTCCTTGCGACATGCAATAACCAAATTATCACACATACACTTCACGGCCAATGAAGAAACAAAATTGCGGTTATTGCAATTGGGCGAGAAGGATAGTAATATACAAATTATTGGCTCCCCAGATGTTGACATTATGCTGTCTGGCGATTTGCCGGACTTTGAAAATATAAAACAGCGCTATGGAGTTAAATTTGAACATTATGGTATTTTTATGTATCATCCTGTAACGACAGAAGTAAATTGTTTAAGAGAACATATTAGGGAATGTATTATGGGTATGAGGGGTACAGAATACAATTATATAGTTGTTTACCCTAATAATGATTTAGGTTCACAAATAATTATTGAAGAATTAGAAAAATTAGACAATGATAGAAGATTTTTGTTGTCAAAATCATTTCCTTTTGAAGAATTTTTGGTTTTGCTAAAAAATAGTGATTTTATTATTGGAAATTCAAGTGCTGGAATTAGGGAAGCATGTATTTATGGTATACCATGTATAAATATAGGAACGCGCCAACATAATCGGTATAATCCTAAAATTATGAAGAATATAGTTAGTGTTCCTGAAGATCATGTTATAATTTGGGAAGCTTTAAAGCATATTGATAAGCAGCGTTATGTATCTTATTATTTTGGGGATGGTCATAGCGCGGAATTATTTATGCAGGCAATTAAAGAGAAACATTTTTTGGCAAAGGATATACAAAAGGTATTTATAGACTCCAGTATGACACAAAGGGGAATTAATAATTTTATAAATGAGGTATGTTTCTGATTAATGAGTTTATGCTAATTTGGTATGTGATTTATGCAATGGGAGGAATAAATTGACGAGTAAATATGAAGAGCAATATAATGAATGAAATTGATGGATGCAGTACCATTAACGCATTTCCAGAAAAAATAAATGCAATTAACATGTACAGATTTGGGGAATCATTACTCAACAAACAACTACCTGAAATGATAAAATTGTTGAAACGCTAGAACGTTTGTAATAAGTTGCGCTTAGCAACGAATGCTTCGCTACTTGATAAAGAAATGGGAAGCCAGTTAGCTGAATGTGGTTTAGATTACGTGAAAATATCATTAGAGGCATTGAGTGATGAGGGTTATAGAAAGATATGTGGTGCCAATATAAAGTATAATGATATTGTTGATAATATAAGCAATCTCCACAATCGGGAGGATACAAATTGGCGTGAAAATCGTGTCCCCATCCATAAAGTCGACAGATGATGAAAAAAGATTTTATTTTAGTTGCGACAGGATTTTTGGGGTACACTTTATTACTCGAACTATTGAAAAATGTTTATTTTGGATATGTTCTATGTCGAAAGAATTCAAAGAGAATTAGCAGGCTGAAAGGACTGAAGAATATAGATGTTCTAGAAACAGATTTATCTATGGTGACGGAAATATTAGGGATTGAACATTGTGGCATTTTTTTAATTTAGCCTGGGAGGGGGCGTAATAATTTTGATGAACAATATAAGAATGTCGTGATAACATTGAATTGTCTTAAACTTGTAGTCAGATTAAAAGCCGAACGATTTTTATGTACAAGTTCACAGGCTGAATATGGAGAAACTACAGAAATGATTACCAATGACACTGTCACGAATCCAGTTACATCTTATGGAGAAGCAAAGGTGTCAACGTATTGTCTTGTAAGGGATTTGGCAAAAAGATTGGATATTCTTTTCATTTGGGCACGTGTGTTTTTGGTTTATGGGGAATATGATAATCCGAATTCTTTAATACCACAACTCTTGAAGTTGCTAAGGAACTGTTCAAAAATAACTTTTAATATTGCTTGTCTTTTTCTCCGATAGCACCACTCAAAAATCAGTTACATAGCCCACTATGCGCCTGATTTTCGGGCGGCACTCTCGAAGAAAAATCCAGCAATCCAGCGCACTATTTAAAAAGTTATTTCTTAACAGTTCCTAAAGAAGAATGATGCGGCACAGCTTACTACAGATGGATCACATATTTGGAATTATCATTATGAGACGGATGCAGCAAGGGCGTTGCGTTTGCTGGGAGAAAGTACAACCAGTGGTGTATTTAATGTAGCGAGTGCTCAAAGTAAGCCATTAAGCGAATATGTACTTCAAATATCTGAAAATATATTATTTGGTGATGAAAAAAGCACCGTCAATCTTAATGTGTCTATAGAGGAGCTGTTAACTGCTATAGGTAAATGGGAAACAGAAGATTTTAAAACTGTAATTCTAGGAGGAAATCAATGGCAAAAATTAGTAATATGTTAAATCCAAATCGCATCAATTTAGGGGAATCTATACCATTAGATACTCCTTTGGTAATCCAGCTTGAAACTTCTGGCTTTTGCAATTTGGAATGCAAATTTTGTCCCTGTGGTGACAAGGACGCACGCAAATTATTTAGACAGGATATTATGACAGAAGATTTGTTTGATATTTTTATTGAGCAGTGCAAAGCATTTCCAAACAAAATAAAAATTTTGCGGATAATTGGCGTGGGAGAGCCGCTTGTCAATAATAATATTGCCTCTTTTGTTTCTAAGGCAAAGGCTTGCGGGACATTTGAAAAGGTGGAAATTACAACAAATGGAGTACTGCTTGATGAAAAATTAAGTGATGCTTTGGTTGAAGCGGGTCTTGATGTATTACTTGTATCACTTGAGGCAACGAATAATGAACGTTTTTATGAGATTACGGGCAAGCATGTTGATGTATTAGAGTTGAAAAAAAAACTGGAGTATTTTTTTAAACATAGTAAAAATACGAAACTATATATTAAAACAACAGATTTATCTATTGTTGATATGCCGGGAGGCGATGAAGCTTTTTTGGAGGAGTATGGTGAAATTTGCGATTACATATATGTAGAGAAAGTTATTGAAAATTGGCCGGAATTTCATGCCGGAGCAGTTTCAGGCTCTGTACGTTATAGTGAAGATGTATACAAACAGCGTAAGCAGATTTGTGTTCAGCCATTTAAGCTGCTATGTGTATCTGCAAATGGAGATGTAATGCCTTGTAGTGTAGATTGGAAACGTGCCTTATTGTTAGGAAATATAACTAAAACAAGCTTGCTGGACATATGGAATGGAAGGAAGTTGAATTCTTTGCGATGTACATTGCTCAAAATGGAACCATGTAATTTTTGCAGTGAATGTAAATACACGGTACAAAATCAACCAGATAATATTGATGAATATAAAGAAATGATACTTAGACGGCTTGGTGATTGTGAGGTGATTTAGTGTTACAGCGATATGTTAAGCAATTGGAGATGAGGCTTTCACCACTGGGTTTTGGTGTTATGCGTTTGCCACAAAATCCGGATGGAAGTTTTCCGGCATCAACAATTTCCCTGCTACATAGAGCTTATGAATGTGGGATTAACTATTTCGATACAGGATATGAATATCTGAGGGGGGAGTCGGAATCTCTTATCCGAGATGCGCTTGTGCTGAATTATTCAAGAGATAGTTTTTGTATTGCTGATAAATTGCCAGTGTGGCGGATTTCAAGTCGTGATGATATGGAAAGAATTTTCGCTACGCAACTTGAGCGGCTCGGTACTCAGTATATTGATTTCTATCTTTTACATGCAATGAATGCTTCATATTGGAGAAATATGCAGAAATTGCATGTGTTAGAGTTTCTTGATGCGAAAAAGAGAAGTGGACAAATTCGAAAAATTGGATTTTCTCTTCATGACAATGAGATAACACTGGAAAATATGTTGTCTGCATATGATTGGGATTTTTGCCAGTTGCAAATTAATTATTATGATTGGTATGCTCAACATGCCATAGAGAATTACAGGCTTTGTGAGGAACGTGAAATCCCAATATTGGTTATGGAACCAATCGGTGGTGGTAGATTGATCAAACTTCCGCCGGAGGCAGAGCAAATGGTACAAGATTGCTCATTAACACCATCACAGTTAGCATTAAGGTTTTTAATGGGCTTATCGGATGTAGCAGTGACACTGACCGGTGCGATAACAGAGGAACAGCTTAATGAGAATATTGCTACAGTGTCTGATATAGGCGATATAATTAGTAATAGTGATGATGTTATATTTGAAAATATCGTAAAGATTATTCAGAGTAAGAGCGCTATACCATGTACAGCTTGCAAATATTGTAACAGGGAATGCCCACAAAAGGTGGATATTCCATTATGTTTTCAGAAGTATAATGATTATAAGTTGCTTGGTCTGCCTAGCCAATATACTAATTTAGGCGAGTTCTATTTTAACTGTGTGCCGGAAGAATATCAGGCGAGTAACTGTATAGCTTGTGGGAGATGTGTTAAACGGTGTCCACAGCATATAAATATACCGAGTGAATTGAAAAAAGTGCATATTGCTGCATCAGCTGAACTTATAGGAGTATCACCTGATGAGCTGTCAAATAAAATCTCGGGAAATACAAAGATTGTGTGCTTTGGTGCCGGTGGTATGGGAAAGTCGTTTATAAATATTTTGTCGAGTTTTGGTTATAAGGTAGATTATTTATGCGATAATTCCAGCGAGTTGTGGGGCAAGAAAGTGGATAGCATTGAAATTATTAGCCCTAAAAGACTTGCAGATATGTATAA
>CAMWMM010000022.1 GCA_947175285.1 uncultured Lachnospiraceae bacterium | reverse complement strand
CAATTACATCGTACCTTGCGTGCAGGCACATGCCGTCTATGAGAATAAATATCTGCTCGGAACTTCCATGGCGCGCCCGGCGATCGCTAAGACATTGGTTGAGGTGGCAAGAAAAGAAGGCGCTTCTGCAATCTGCCACGGCGCAACAGGCAAAGGAAACGACCAGATTCGTTTTGAGCTTGGCATCAAAGCCCTTGCTCCTGATTTAAAAATCATTGCAGCATGGAGAAATGAAAAGTGGAATATGAATTCCCGTGAGGAAGAAATCGAATACTGCCGCAATCACGGCATCAACTTACCGTTTTCCGCAGACAACAGCTACAGCCGTGACCGTAACTTATGGCACATCAGTCATGAAGGTCTGGAACTGGAAGACCCGGCAAACGAGCCTAACTTTGAACATCTCTTAGTCCTTGGCACGACACCGGAAAAGGCTCCTGAAGAGGGTGAATATGTGACGATGACTTTTGAAAAAGGTATTCCGACATCCGTAAACGGCAAGAAAATGAAAGTTTCCGAAATCATTACCGTTTTAAATGAACTTGGCGGAAAACACGGCATCGGCATCGTTGATATCGTAGAAAACCGCGTTGTCGGCATGAAATCCCGCGGCGTATATGAAACCCCCGGCGGAACAATTTTATATGAAGCACACCAGCAGCTTGAGGAACTTATCCTCGACCGTGACACTTACGCATTAAAAGCTGATTTGGGCAACAAATTCGCACAGGTTGTCTATGAAGGAAAATGGTTTACACCCCTGCGCGAAGCGCTTCAGGCTTTCATTGAGTCAACACAGAAATATGTAACAGGCGAAGTAAAGTTCAAGCTTTACAAAGGTAATATTATAAAGGCAGGAACCACTTCTCCGTATTCATTATATAATGAAAGCATTGCTTCCTTTACAACAGGTGATTTATACGACCACCATGATGCGGAGGGATTCATCAATCTGTTTGGACTTGCAAGCAAAGTACGTGCTATGAAGATGCAGGAAGCTGAGAAATAAGAAACTGCGAGGTTATTATGAGCGTTATCTCATACATTGTTTCATATTTAGCAATCGTAAATATGGCAGGTCTCATTGTGATGGGCATTGACAAATTAAGGGCAAGAAAAAGGGCGTGGCGTATTCCCGAATCTACCCTTTTTGTCATTGCGCTCATTGGCGGCAGTCTTGGTACAACAATCGGTATGCATCTGTTTCACCATAAAACCAGACATTGGTATTTTCTTTTCGGAATGCCTGCTATTTTGGTGATACAGATTGCCATCGTATTGATTCTGATGTACTCACCGATTCAATTTGCTTTTCTATGACATTCATTATATTGTAACAATAATTCCGCCGTCATTGGCATACATACTGCTGATTCCGGCGGTATCCATGATAACAACATCCTTTACCTTCGTTCTTGTCAATAATTCCTTTTGCATGAATGCGGCTCTGTCAGGGCAGTTGCAATGAGATATCATAAGCGTTCTTTCCGTCATGTCCGGAACCTCTTTTTCCATGATTTCCGCTAACTTTGTGATTGCTTTCTTCATGCCGACCGCCTGGCTTTTCTGCTCAATAACGCCATGATTTCCGCACATAATCGGTTTAATATTTAACGTTGACACAAGCATTGCCTTGACGCCGGTCAATCTGCCGTTTTTACGCAGTGTTTCCAGATTATCCAGAATAAAATATGTTTTCATTTCATCACGAAATGCTTCCAGCTCTTTTACCGTATCTTCAAAAGACACTCCCTTTTCCTGAAGTTCCAGTATTTGCAAGGCATACTGTGTTTCACCGCTGCTGGCTGTTTCAGAATCCATCACATAAATATTTTTTTCTCCAAATTTTTCATGATACAGGTTCTTTCCCAGTTCCGCACTGTTATAGCTTCCGCTCAAATGCGAAGAAAGAGTAACAACAAAAATATTATCTACATCCACATGATAAGCTTCCATATATTTTTCAGGTGACGGACAGGATGATTTCGGGCATTGTGGGCAGACTGCTACCTGCGCAAGAAACTCCGCCTGGTCAAAGTGTTCATCATCCAGGATCTGATAATCGCCTACTTCCAGTCCTAACGGAATAATCTGAAACCTTTCGTCATTTTTGTACTGCTCCGGTAACTCACAACAACTATCTACTATGATTTTATAACTCATAAAACAAAGCCTCCACAACTATTCCATGTAGTTTTCATTACCACTTATGATAACACGACTTACTTTGCTCTGTAAATACTTTTCTGTCTTTTCAGAGAAATAATTGCGTTTTTCTTTTAAATATGGTATAAGTAATTCATATCTAGTCATTCGACAAATTCATTTGATAGAGAGCAGACTGTGTGCTTTCTATTATCTCAAATCACAAAGGAGTCACGTCTATGAATCAAAAAACAACAAATCAAAAAAATGGAACCCCTATTTCTAATCCGGATGATTTACTTCGGAACGCTCACGGAGCCATCCCCTACGGCATGACTAACGACTACATGTTCAGAGCTGTTTTGCAGACTAACAACACGGCTTTACGCGGACTTATCTGTTCACTGCTTCATCTTCATGAAGAAGATATCATTTCCGTAGAAATCACGAATCCTATCATCTTAGGGAAATCCATTAAAAGTAAGGAATTCCGGTTGGATATTAATGTTGCTTTAAACAATTGCTCACATATCAATCTTGAAATGCAGGTAACAGGCAGACTCATTTGGTCTAACCGCTCTATCAGCTATCTCTGCCGCTCTTTCGATATGCTAAATCATGGTCAAGATTATGCGGAGGTCAAGCCCGTCATTCATATCGGTTTTCTGGATTATACACTGTTCAATGATTGTCCTGAATTTTATGCTACTTATAAACTGCTTAACGTAAAAAATCATCATGTTTATAGTGACAATCTGACCTTAAGTGTGGTAGACTTATCTCATATAGAATTGGCAACCGACGAAGACAAAGAATATCATATTGATTACTGGGCTAAGCTCTTTAAAGCCACTACATGGGAGGAAATCAAGATGTTAGCAGCCAAAGACCCATACATTAACGAAGCTTCTAAAACCATTTTCCAACTGAGTGCCAAAGACCAAATTCGCAAACGCTGCCGCGACCGTGAAGAGTATTATCTGGACTTGAGGGCTTATGAGCGAGAAGTCGCGGAAAACAAGAAGATTATTGAGGAAAGCAAAAAGACTATTGAGGAAAATAATAAGACTATTGAGGAAAGCAAAAAGACTATTGAGGAAAATAATAGGGCTATTGCTGAAAGTAACCGAATTATTGACGAAAAAGACGCAAAACTTGCTGATAACGAAAAGCTTATTGAAGAACTGCTCAGTGAAATAGAAATGCTTAAAACAAATGCAGGAACTAAAACACAGGAGACGATATAGAAAATTATGATTGCATTAAAGATTACAAATGTAAAACAATTTATGGGAAAACTGCTTGCTTCCGAAGCTTTTGACTCTTTTCTTTTAGAGGAAGCATCCATCAGCACATATAACACTTTCTTAATCGACGGGCATCAAAACAGGGATTTCTATACAAGTGAAGAATGGGAGGATAAGGAAATCCGTCCTTTTGATTTTACTACATGGAAGCAGATACGCCCTATCTGTTATTCTCTTATCAAAGGAAACAAGACACCCAGTGCTTTCAAATTTATTCTTCATCTGCTGCCGGATTATCTCGCTTCCATTCTCAAAGGCCAGGATACCACGGTTACACCGCAGCAGATAAAAGCCTTGGTGCTCACCGTGAAATATGATGGTACGACACTGACATTAATTACCGGAACGGCTTTTCACACTTTTATTATGGATAAAAGCGTGGATGTGTTGTGGGATAACGCTGTAAAGGGTTTCTTAGATAAACGGGAAATTAATTATGAGGAGTTATAACAAAGCTCCCATAATAAGATTTCGCCTTCAAAAAGACCGTATAGTTTCCCACTTTATCAATTGAAACCGTATAATCATCCGTCTGAATATCTTTCTCATTAAAAATCTTCCTGCCACCGGCATCTTCTATCCACATATTTAAAGTTCCGCTCTCTGTAATGCAAGAGAGAGACAACTCCATAGGTTCCTCGATTGTAAGAGGAAATTCATATAATTCAGCAGACATTCCTTCCGAATCAAAGCGAATGCTTTCCGGCCAGTTATCCGTAACAGGATTTGAAATATCTTCCATAGCAGACATTTCGCCAATTTCCGGCAGTCCTTCTACTTCCGGCGCCTCCTCTGTTTCCGGCAGTTCTGCCTCTATTCCTAACATGCTGTCCATTGTATCCGTCTTTAAGGTAACATCGTCTCCCCACAGAATTTGAATGTCAAAATCACAGACTGCTTTAGGGCTATATGCGGCAAAACTAATATTTCCCTCTCCTGCCGGAACAGTAATTGTCGTATCAAATGATGAATTATCACAATCCGCAATCAGTATTTCCGTTCCGTCCTCTGCTGTATAAATCAGACGGGCATCACCTTCTACGCTGCCCATATAGCCCATAACAGTAATCGTTGTTTCCTTTTCTGCGTTTGCAGTTTCCAGTACGGCATCATTTTCCGTTAAATATACTGTTCCTTGGATTTTGCTTTGCCCATTATGTTTTTCCACACTATATTGACTGAAATAACTGCTGCTGTAGTTTGATAAATGTCCGAAGTTCCACTCGCGAGCGGCTCTCATTCCATAATCAGCCGCCGCCATAATTACTACAAAAAGGACTAAAAACATAACTAACAAGACTGCCGGGAAGTCATAAACAATCTTTCGTTCTTCCTGATCTTTACGTATACAGCTTACTAAGATTTCCACACCAAGCGAAATCAGAATAAGCGGCCACAAGTCAAAAAGTATTCCATAACTGAACTTCGGTATTATTGTGTGCAAAAGAAAGAGTATACCATACACAATAAACATTAATCCGCATGTAACCGTTCCGACCCTATGCGTTCTGCCCATTCTTTTCTCCATACAAATCACCCCTTTCAATACCATTACTGTCCGAAATGATTTCCATCATCCTGCGGCTGGTAGTTTTCCGCCTGTTGCTGCATTTCTTCTGTCTTTTCTATCCGGTCAAGTTCTTCCTTTTTACCCCAAATCAGTTTAATGCCAAACCAGATAATAAGAAACGCAATAATCATTCTCGGCACATCGGAGCTGATAGTACTCATAAAACGTGAAATATATTTATAATAATAATCACTTCCCACCATATGGCGCAGGAATCTGCAAAATGTCTGCCACAGCATACTGACCCCGAAAAGAATTAATATAACGGCAAAAACTTTTCGGTATTTGCCCATAAAGAAGTCTTTGAGCGAGTTCATATCTTTTTCTCCAAGCCCGAATAAATACTCATCTTCTATCTTATAAAATTCTTCATCACTCAAAGCGCCTAAATTGTTCGCATGGAAAAAACCGTAAACACAAATAACAAAAACGACAAATCCCATCACACCAATGTTAGAATAAACGGTAATAATTATCACAAGAGCAAACAAACTCAGCAGGCTCAGTCCCATTTTCATAAAACCAAGATACATTTCCCCCGCGCCCGGCAGAAAGGATAAGCAAAATAATAAAAATCTGTTTTTCTTCTTTTTCATATTAATAATCCTCCATTCCGACTAATTGATTTAATCTGCTATTTAATTGACTACAGTAGTCATCCATTTTTTCATTGAGCTGATACATCAGATTTCCATTAAAAATCTGTGACATTTCCTGCTCCTGACCTTCCTGCACTGTCTGCTCCTGTGCGGAATACCCTGCCTCTTCCGGGCGGATATACTCAGGTGTAAACAGCATAATCGTCAACGCTGCGGCGGTTGCTGCAAATACCTTCACACTGTAGGAAAACAGCCTCAAATTCTTTGTCTGCTTTCTTTTGCGCCGTATCCTGCCGAGAATCTCACTCTTAAATTCTCCGGGGGGATGCAGTAACGGTTCCGCCTCTGTCATGGCAATCAGCTTCTCCAGTTCTTCCTCTGAAAGATAGCGGTTATTTTCTATATCGTTCATGCGCTGTTCTCCTTTCTGTAGATTTTGCGGAGCATATCCCGCGCTCTGTAAATCTGCGTCTGTACTGTCTTGATATTCTGCCCGCGCCTTTTGGCAATTTCTTTGACTTCCAATTCTTCATAATAATATGCCTGCGCAATTTCATTATAAGGCGGTCTAAGACGTCTGCAGTTCATCAGCAACATTTCCTTTACTTCTTTTTCCATACAGATATTCTCCGGTGTTTCTTCCAATGCTGTATCATTCATGCTGTCCTCTATAAAGAATCCTTCTGTCGGAATGCTTCGCCTGCCGGAATGCGACATATAATCGATGCACTTGTTTGTCGCTATTCTGCAAATCCATGCCTTGGCATTGCCGCCGTCAAAGCTTTTCAAATGCTCATATGCAGAAAGAAATGTCTCTTGCGCCAAATCTTCGGCAGCAAAATAGTCTGCGGTCATCTTATAACAAATGGAAAAAACAAGATTCTGGTAGGAATCAATCAGCGCTGTCAATTGTTCTTCCTTGTGTATATGCCCCGCCCCCTTTCTGCTTTGTGCATCTTCATTTATTAAAACGCTGCAGATTTATGAATATCTTCAACTTTTTTAAATTTTCTTATTTTTTTACAATCATAAAACACCGAACCCCTGCAGCATCTGTCTATACTGACGGTTTCCGGTGTTTTCAAAGTTTTTTCTCATACGGTATTATTTTCTAAATAAAGACTGGTACGATTTTGTCTGGAAACGGAGTATTTCTCCTATTCTCCTGTTTTCGCCCGCCTGATAGCTCACACTGCCTCTCATGCCGTTTATCATATCACGTACCATATTAATCATCTCATTTGCCGATATATTAAATTTTAACTGACTCTCATACAGCTCTCTTGCCGCTTTTACCTGCTCTTCAAAGCTGGGGGAAAAAGGCTGTGCCTGAATGACATGATAGCACTCAACCATACTCTTTGTGGACGGACAAGTGTATTTCGTATCGGAAAAAAACGAAGCTCCCATATCAAAAATCGGGCAAAAACGATATTCCTGACGTTTCGTATCATACAGCAGTAATATATTATCGGTATTACGTCCCACATTCATAAAAAAAGCGTCCAGTTCCAGCATTTTCGTCAGATAAAGTCCGAAATCTTCCAGTCCTGTTACATTCTCCACCAGTTCCACCGTATATAAAATCCGCTCTTTTACGTCTGAAATACGCTCCAACACCCCGGATAACCCAAAACCTGTAAAGTTCTTGGAAAGATGCTCCAACGATACGATTTCCTCCGTCTCTTTCTTGAAGTTCCCGCTGCGGCATCCACGATAGGTATTCTCTTTATAAGCAATCATAACCGGCTCATATGTCACGAATTCCTCTATATTGGAGTGTTGTAACAAGCGGGAAACAACTGTCTCGGCAAGACTCTCAAAACCAAGATTATCCGCCTTATACCAGTAACCGTCCTGCTTCCATTTCAATTGACTTCCTGTAGAGGAATGCTCCGCACCGATTACAATATATTCTTTGGAAATTTCCACTGTGCTCATCCTATTCACCCCTTTCATACCTTAAAATGTCTTATTTTAATCCACTGTAAATCCTCTGCCATCCTGCCCTCTGTCCGTTCCACAATGGCAAGCGGGTCATATTCCTCTAATTCCAAATCCTCTAAAAGGGTTTCCGCCTCTTCCCTGTCCTCCGGAAAACAGCGGCTTCTTAAA
Organism: uncultured Lachnospiraceae bacterium; assembly: GCA_947175285.1. Next base: position 14,122 of record CAMWMM010000022.1, on the reverse strand, counting down.
AACGCTTCAAAATCCTTCCAATCCGGCTTTGCTTTAATCCCAAAAGCCCGGTGAAGCATATTATCAGTCTCGTTTATGACTTTGATTTTTTTGTCGTCGGTATTCACCAGAATAACGCTGCAGCAATCCTCTTCACACATATATTCCATACGAATCGTATAGTCTGTCGCTTTCACATCGCCAAAAGAACGGTTTAATCTCTCCCATGACTTGACGGTGCCGTAATTTTCTTTCTCTTTTTCATTGCTCTGATTCAAATAACCTGATAATACCTGCCTGGAAATGCCATATTCCTTTGCTAACGCCGTCACTGTTTCCCCTGCTTCATGACGGCTCTTTAACTGACTTACCTGACTTGCTGAAAGTGCCGGTTTTCTGCCTGCCCCACGTTCATTTCTTGCCATATGTACCCTACTCCTTTTCCAAATGATTTCCCCTACTATAAGAATAAACCGAAAAAACGGAGGTGTCAACAAATTAATTCATCGACATCTCCGTTATTTTGACCATTTTTATGTCTATTTTTTCATTTTAGAGCGGAATACAAGACTCGCCAGATATGCAAACACGAGAGCTGCACTGCATCCAACTGCTCCATTGGTAAAACCGCCTTTAAATAAACCGATGAAGCCGTCTTTATCAACTGCCTCTTTCACGCCCTTCATCAGAATATTCCCATATCCCATAAGCGGCACACTGGCTCCCGCACCCGCATATTCCATAAACGGCTCATACCATCCGATTGCACTTATCACTGCGCCAAGACAAACGAGCAGTACCATGATACGTCCGGGCATCATCTTTGTTTTCTCCATCAGAATCTGCACCAGAGCACAAATCGCTCCGCCCACCCAGAAAGCATTCACATAATCCATATGCATAACCTCACTGTCATTATTATTTCTATTGGTTATTTTCTGCATTATTTCATATGTTATACATGCTGATTTTTCAATTTATCCGAGATAGGCAATCACTTCTACTTCGCACAACACATCTTTCGGAAGCTGTTTTACCGCAACACAGCTTCTTGCCGGTTTTTGTGTGAAATATTTTTCATACACTGCGTTAAATGCGGCAAAATCTGCCATTTCTGCCAAAAAGCAGGTTGTTTTTACCACATTTTCATAACTTGTTCCTGCTTCTTTTAAAATTTCGCCCACATTCTTCATCGCCTGCTCAGCCTGTTCCGTAATATCGCTGCCGGTAATTTCCCCGGTTGCCGGGTCAATCGGAATCTGACCTGATGCAAAGAGCATCTTATCTACAATAATTCCCTGTGAATACGGTCCGATTGCTGCCGGAGCCTTGTCCGTTGATACTTTTTTTAACATATGCGTCACCTTTCCTTTCACTCTAACCTTGCTTTGACGTAAAAACCTCTTTCGTTTTCAATTACTTCTATTACTTCCCCCTCGCGCTCTAACATCCTCTCACGAAAAGGGTAGTTGCCTGACATGGCAAGCGAGGGGTCAATTGTATAATAATAATTACTCGGCAAAACGCCCTCAGTTACCGTAATGTGGTCGCCCGCTTTCAAAAGTCCGGGACGTTCCATTTTAAATTCCATTTCCCGCATTTTCAATCCTCATGTATCATCTTTTCTATTCAAAGGAATTGTTCTTAAATAATATACCACAACTGCTGCTGAAAAGTCCATTCCCTTTACAAGTAAAACCTTTACAAGTAAAACCTTTACAAGTAAAGGGGAAAAATTTATGGACAAAAGGCGTTACAGATTTTATTATTATAAGGAGCATAAGTTACTGAGAAAGGAGCTTTGTTATAAAATGAATTTCATAGAAAAAAATGCAAAAGGTATCTTGTTATGTCTGGTAATCGCCATCCCCTCCTGGTTTCTGGGAAAACAATTCCCCATCATCGGAGGCGCCGTAATCGCTATCATAGCCGGTATGGTTATCACTTTGTTTTTCAAGGATAAAAGTGCTTTTGAGAGCGGCATTAAATTTACATCCAAGAAAGTCCTGCAGTGGGCAGTCGTTTTGTTGGGCTTTGGCATGAATCTGACCGTAATCCTGCAGACAGGAAAACAGTCTCTTCCTATTATTATCAGTACAATAGCCACATCCCTGATTATCGCTTATCTGTTACATAAAGCTATGCATATTCCGGGAAAAATCTCCACTCTGGTCGGCGTCGGTTCCTCTATCTGCGGCGGCTCCGCCATTGCTGCGACAGCCCCGGTTATTGATGCGGACGATGAAGAAGTCGCACAGGCAATTTCCGTTATTTTCTTCTTCAACGTACTCGCCGCACTGATTTTCCCTACATTCGGCAAGCTTATCGGATTTGCCACAAATACCGGAGAAGCGTTCGGCATCTTCGCAGGAACTGCGGTAAATGACACTTCCTCGGTCACTGCAGCCGCTTCCACGTGGGATAGCATGTGGGACTTAGGCTCAGCGACATTGGATACGGCTGTTACCGTCAAGCTAACCAGAACCCTTGCCATTATCCCGATTACGCTTGTACTCGCCATGATTCGTACGCAAAAAGAGAAAAAGAACGGGGAAGAAGGCAAAAAAGTCAGCTTAAAACAGATATTCCCGTTCTTTATCCTGTATTTTGTAGCGGCATCCATCATTACCACCGTCTGCGTCTCTCTTGGCGTAAATGCAGGAATTTTTACCCCTGTGAAAGAATTGAGCAAATTCTTCATTGTACTTGCCATGGCGGCTATCGGTCTTAATACCGATATCGTCAAATTAGTCAAAACAGGCGGAAAACCTATCATCATGGGATTTAGCTGCTGGGTAGGCATTACCGGCGTAAGTCTTTTGATGCAGCACCTGTTAGGAATCTGGTAAACGGAACGCTTTTTCGATTTTTTTGACCTCTCTGTCATAAGTAAAAATTCCGTTTACTTCCTCTTCCACATCGGACAACTGTGTGTATACACAGGCACACAGTCCGTCCGGTATCTGTTCTTCTATCTGTTGCATACGCTTCTGGTAAGCAGCGTTCAAACTCTCCATTGTCTTGTGTATGCCATATCCGTATAATTTTTTATATGCGCTGTGTTCCGGAATCCGCAGAGAATATCCGCCAAACTCCGAAAGTACGGTAGCACGCTCTTTCTCCGGAGAGAACTTAAAACCAAAGAAATAATGATGAATGCTCTGCATACTGCCGCCGTTTTGGTCAAACCAGCCGCTTGCCTGGTCGATTAGACGGGTGCCATCACATTCCTTTACAATTTCCGTCATTTCTTTTGCCGAAAACTGTCCCCATCCCTCATTGAAAATCACCCATACCGCAATGCTCGGATGACTTTTTAAAAGCCTTATCGTCTCTTTCATCTCGCGGACAAATTCCCGCCTTCCCGCTTTGTGCGTACGGGACAATAACGGCAGGCAGTTATCTTTCAACGGCAGTCTTTTTCTGGAAAAAAGAGTCGCCGCGTAAGTCACAAACCAATGTTTATAGGAAGTTCCGCCGTTCACCATATCCTGCCAGACTGCCATGCCGAGTCTGTCACAGTGATAGTACCATCTTTCAGGCTCAATTTTAATATGTTTCCGCAGCATATTAAATCCCATTTTCTTCATTTCCTGAATATCAAATATAAGCGCTTCATCGGAAGGCGCCGTATATAAGCCGTCCGGCCAGTAGCCCTGATCGAGTACGCCGTTTTGAAATTGTACTTTTCCGTTCAGGCAGATACGGGGAATGCCGTCTTTATCCGGTTCTATAGTGAAAGTCCTGTGAGCAAAATAGCTTTCCGCCCTATCGTCTCCCATGATTACCGTAAAATAATACAAATACGGTTCTTCGCAAGTCCATGCTCTGACATGTTGCAGTGGTATTTCTATCTCCTGATTGGATGTACCGTCCGCGTGCGCTATAATATCTTCCTTATCCGCATCCGCCTTTCCTGCATCATTCCCCTCTGCTTCCTCTGACGGCAGATTTTGATACAACGCCGGTTTTCTGATTTGAATTGTGACAGGCATGTCGGAATCTGAACGAACAACTATCCGCACCTTTTCCTGCCGCAAATCCGGCTCCGTAATAATTTCCGCTATGTAATCGGACGGCACATACTCCATCCAGACACTCTGCCAGATGCCGCTCTGCGCCGTATAGAACATACCGCCCCGCTTTAATTTCTGCTTTCCCCTTGCATGATAGGAAGTATCGCTTACATCCCGCACGGCAATCAGAAGTTCTGCTTCCGTATTCTCTATATACTCCGTAATATCCACTGAAAAGGGCAGATAGCCGCCCATATGCCTTACCGCCTCTTTGCCGTTGACATAGACCCTGCATGCCTGGTCTACCGCTCCAAAGTGCAGTATCAGCCGTAATCCGGCACACAGTCTATCATAATCAACTGAAAGAGTCCTATGATACCACAGATATTCATCCGGCATAAGCTGCCTTTTCACGCCGGAGAGTACGCTTTCCGGTGAAAAAGGAACCAGAATCTTACCGTCATACTGCTCCGGTCTTTTGAATTTCTTTGTAATGCCATATTCCCAATAGCCGTTTAAGTTTACATAACTTTCTCGTTGTAACAGGGGACGCGGATATTCCTGCAAAACATTATTACAGTCGATTTCCTTTCCCCAGCGGGTGAATAGTTGTTTCATGAATGTTTCCTCTTTATATAGACTTTACTTAGGTAATTGCGAAACTTTTTATCTCACAGCACGCGGTGATACGATATTGACAAAACGCAAGCAGGGTGCTATGGAACTGTCGGCGTTTAGCTGCCGTATTTTGGCAGCTTATGTGCCGCTACGAGTGACAATGCTGCACAAGCGGCCCTGCGGTGATTTGTCAATATTGTACATCGGATGATTGAAAAATTTCGTTTCGCAATTACCTATAGACTTTTCTTTTATAAATCAAACTCCCGGAACAATTGCTCCTGATATTCCGCATCCTGCGTAGCACGTTTTAAGTCAGTGATACGGTTCTGCTCTAACAAGAAACAATTAAGTTTATTGATACGTTCTGCTCCTCGCTGTATCCCCTGCCGGATTCCGATTTCTGTTCCCCGCTGTATTCCGATCTCTATTCCCTCATTCTTAAGCGACCTCTCATACTTATCCACGTCAAACTCTTCTAACAGCATCCCTAATACCTCCGCCCGATATTTTCTAAGAAAATCAGATAAAATGCCATGACCTATACAATAGTTTATTGCTGTATTAAATGCATCCTGCGTCTTTTTCCCCTCTGCAATATAGCGTCTTGTAAGACCTACAAATTCTGCATATTCTTCCAAGGCACGGCACTTTCCCATCAGTTCCCTGTTATGTCCATAGTTGATATTGATCATTCGGACTTTTAATTCTACATCAAATTCTTTTTCTTTATTCTCAAAAGCATCCGACAGTCTTAATATCTGTTCTTCCGGCGCTTCCGGTTCCCCATTATAGAACATAATACATTGCGGTGTCGGCATGAAAATCTGTTTCGTACCATATATGCTTTCTTCCGCCTGCTCTACTATCCTCTGGTATTCCTCCGCAAGATAAATCAGAAACCGCACCGGCATGTTTGGATTATAAGTGCTTTGATGTTCATATAAATTCAAAGTTCCTGCAATCACAAATGCAAGGTCATTTTTCATCACTACATAGACCGCACTCTCAATCGTTACTACTTCCAACTGAGAAGCATCCTGATAATCTGTTCCATTCAGTGCATTATACAACTGCAATAATGCTTCCTTATCCTTCTCGAATAAAAAGCGAAAAAGTCTGTCTTTCACCTGCCGCCGCACTTTTCGTTTCTTTGTCTTTTTTCTTCGCTGCATACCTTATCCTCCCGTAGATGGGCAGAACTCTGTATACAGCTTTTTGTTCCATGCATATGCCGTCACAGTTCCTGCCATATTTAATTATTTACATAGAAATCTGACAGAAACTGTCCGAATGTGCGAAATGCACACTATTTAGAATTTCTTTGATGAATTAATCATAAAAGAAAACAAACCATTTGTCAATCTTTTTTGAACGAATTTATCTAAACTTATCTTTACTCCCTCTCCTTCATAACATTTTCAAAAAATCCCTTTATTTCTTTTCCTCTATATCAAAACCATTACCACCAAAAAACTCCCTGACATCATCTATCTTCACTGTTATCCATCCCTGCCATACTTCACCTTTTCCATTCTCCATCCAGCCGGGATTTTCCGCTTTATAATCATAATAAGCAAGCCGTATGTGCAGTTCATCTCCCGTTATATAATAGTCTGCTGCCTCCAGATTACGGAATAATTCACTGTCTGAATATTGCTTTATCATTACCCGGGTTCTCGCTTCCCCTTCTTCTCTTGTATATGCCAGCTTAGTAAGGTTTCCTTCCACTTTCACTTCAGCCTGCAGCCAGTCAACAAAATAACGGCAGTCTAAATAAAAAATATCCCCTACAGAGTCAAACTCCTGCTCATCTCTATCTTTCCCTTCCCATCTGCTGTACCATTCCACTTCTATCTCCTCACTCACCGTATTGAAGCCGTTCATATCCGCTTCTATCCGCTCCATGATGTCATGGTAGCCGTAATCCCTGCTCTTCTGCGTCTGTTTGCACAAAAGATTCCCTGCATCCCATTCGGTATACCGTATCTTCCCCTGAAAAGCTCCCCCATAGCCTTCTTCTACCGTCTCCGTTACCGTCATCCACTCACTATTATCCTTGCCGCAGTATTCATAGGGCATCAGAAAATCAAGCACTTCCAGTTCCCCCAGCCTGTCTTTGGAAAAACTGCTTTTATGCTCTGTGAACCATTGTCCCAGTATGTTTTTACAGATGAAATCTTCCTTTCTGTCCTCTACTTCCTCCCATGTGATTCCATACTCCGCTAAAGACTTTTCAAAATATTCCTGATAACTCATATCCCGTATCTCATCCGGCATACAGGCATCGCCATAAATATACAGTTTCTTATATTCCATGCTGTATACGATTCCTATTCTAAGCGGCGTTCCTTCTTTCACCTGCCAGTACAGACGGACTGCATCATATCCTCCAGCCGTGATATGTTCTGCCTCTTCCATCACCGTATATTTTTCCTCTATCATTTCATCAAAAACATTTATAGCTTTATCAAAGCCGGTATCCGGATTGCTTCTGCTTTTATATTTCCAAATACCTGCTCCGGCTACCAGAACAATCGACAAAATGACAATAATCCAGACTGATATCCATAGTTCTTTCTTCTCTACCATTTCTCCACCTTCAAAAACCTTTCTATATCATCTGTCTTCACGGTCAACCAGCCTCTCCACAAGTCGTTTCCGTTCTTTACAAACGCCGGTTCCTCCGCTTCATAATCCCAATAGGGGAAACGGATATGCAGATACCCCGGCTCAATATAGAATTCGCAGTTTTCCAATACCGTCTTCATCTCCTCTTCCGGAAAGTGCTTCAGCATCTTCTTCGTCTTCCTGCACCCGGTTTTCCAGTCCGGAGAGATTCTCAACAGATTCCCATCCGCCTGTCCGCTGTACTTCATCCATTCGATGAAATCATCATTTATCTCTATCAAATCTGACAGTTCACAGTCCTTTCCGTCTATCTGGACTACAAACCGCGAAGCTCCGGTATAGCGCCCGAAAACTTCGTCTGTAAGCATAAATGGAATATCACCCAAGACCATATGAATCAGTCGTTCGGCATCATACTGAACCTCCTGCTGAATCGTCTGCTGAATGCAGAGCATGCGGTCAGTTTCCAACCACGTGGTATAGCTTACTCCCTGCTCATCCACTTCTGTCCTTTCCGCTTCCCTGTCCGGCATACCGCAGTATTCATAGGGCATCAGGTAGTCTATGATTTCAAATTCCCCCAGATTGTCCATGGAAAACCAGCTCATTCTATTATCCAGATAACTCCCTATTATAACGTCATACAGCAGATAGTCTTTATAGGCTTCCAGTTCTTCCCAGGACAGTGTCTCCTCTGTTCCTATAGCACTATAAATATAGAGCTTATTAACTCTTTCATAATAGGCAAAACGAATAGAATCCAAGATGTTCCCTTCTTTATCATAAATTCCAAACCATATATATAAAGGCGCAGCTTTGGTCAATCCTGAAGCATCATAATAATAAAAGAATATGCTCGAAGAAATATTTCCTTTAATATGTTTGTATTCCATACGCACATAATATTCATGAGGACTATAATCTTGAAAATTACAAATGTTAGCGGATTTCCTCAATAATTCAGCTTTATTCATTACCATTTCATCAAAAACATTCTGAACAGACTCCCTCTTAGACTGCTCCACGAACCGTCTCACGGAGCGTCCCACAAGATGTTCCGGTTCAATTCGTGCTATAATTGAGGGCAATATCAGCAATCCCAGAAATACACCCAGAAAAATAACACAAAACTTGCATATCCCTCTTAACATTTTACACCTCCCGTTCCTCTCCTATTTTAATTGTACGCTTGTCTCAAAATATAGCAAGTAATTTTCTTCTCCTATCCTACCTCCCACACATACTTCCATACCGTTTCTCCGCCTTCCAGTTCCTTTTCTTCCGTATCCCATCCCTCACTTCTTGGGAACAGATTTTCATTCTGCACATTTTCTCTGCACCAGGGACTGTTTTCATCGTACCTTTCTCTCCAATCTTCTTCTGCCAGTTTATCGTCAAGCTGCCATTCAGCGCCCCTGAACGTGTACATTTCCATACTGGTATCATCATCTTGGCTAAAGAAAATAACAGATGATAACTCTTCATTCCAGAATGGGGCATCCATATACTGTGCTAAAGGTTTGGATTCATACATGAACTTTTCCTTATTCCAAATAAGAAAACTCAGTTGTGTATCACGAGTATACCTACCCTCAAAAAAATAAGGACAGAGTATCACATCAGGAAAACCGTCTCCCGAAATATCTTTCAGCCAATATACTGCCTCCATCTTAATCGGATAACCCGTAATTACCTGATTTGCTATCGTATTCCCATTCTCATCTTTCAGCACTAATTGATAATCCGCATGGATTCCATAGAGTTCCGAAGCAAAATAAGCCGGACTGATTCTCTCGAACGCTGCCAGATAACTTCTTCCCTCATAGGTAATGCTTTCTTCCCAAACTTTTTCCGGCAGCGCCAATGCTGCCGTCGGCGGTTCTGCCACTGCTCTCTTTACATTGGGATAAAGCTCCAAAACATCCTCCTTTTTCCAGGAAAAACACAAGGGAACAGTCAGTTCCTGTACGCCCGCTTCTTCGCTGTTTTCATATTTAATACGAATCGCGGAAAAATCTTCTATCCTGATATCCAATATCTTGGAAAATTCATTTCTCAAATAAATGCTTTTTCCTTCCTCAGCGTCATTTATCACAATCCACTCTCCCTCATATCCCCGCAACAGGTGTACATCCATGCTCGCATCCATAAGGTAAGCCTTCATGTACCCGCCTAAATAAACGATATTACCGTCTGAAAAAATACTTCCCTCATTTGATTTTACTGTTTCCTTTCTCACATATTTCGTTATGGCGTCTCCCCCTATCGTAACCTCTATGCTTTCCCACTCACCTTCAGAGTATATCTCAGGATATAACTTTACGCTTTCCTTATTGTTTCGTGCCCAGATACTGCCTTCATCCTCCTCATACATCGGCAGCAGCTCGTCCACAAGTTCCCATTCCATATCATGAAAAGAATACATTTTCATAGTCACATCCTGATACAGCATTTCATATAAAATAACAGCTGATTTCTTTTCATTCCATACCGCTATCTTCGTCTTTGTCAACCTTATAGGCAGTCTGACGGCTTCGTATGCTTTTGTCTCCGCATTCGACATGATAAACTCAAGGTTTGCACCATCGCTTTGGAAAATTCCTGTATAAAAAGCAATATCCGGTAAACCATCCCCCGAAAAATCTCTAACCCAGTATACCTCTTCATATCCTATCGGATAATTTATCATTGTCTGCTCTGCAAGGATATTATCATCCTCATCCTTGAAAGTAAGGCAGTAATCCGCGAACAGCTCCTCTTTCCCATCCGGACTTTTATAGGCAAAACTTGCCCTCTCAAATGTTATCTCATATGTACCGCTTTCACAGCTTACCTCTTCACTCCATATCAGTTTTGGCAGTTCCTCTGCTGCCTTACCGACATTTCCCTGCGCTTCTGTCAAAAATTTCCTTTGTATTTCGGTAATTTCATATAACGAATTATCACGGGTCGGAAAACTCACCGGAATAGAAGCCGCCTGTATGCGGTTATGAATCATATCTTTATAACTGATAAAGATGCCTCCATCTTCCAGTTCCACCTTATAAACTTCTTCATAAATATCCGGCAGATAAAGCGTTTTACCGCTGTCCAAATCATCTATTACAAGATAACTTCCCTTATAATCGATATCTGATATGTCAGATGACGTACGGTAGGCTATGATATGATTTCCTAAATCAATGACACCATTGTCAGCCAACACATCTCTTCTGCTCTGCGCCTCATCAACGGAGTCGTTTCCTAATATCAGTACATCCAGACAGACGATAATGAATCCAATGAGAATACCAATGCGTATCTTTTTATCCAAAGTTATCTACCTCCGCTTGAGAAATGTATAGTTCATAAGACAATCTTTATGAGTATACTATAAACCATCAATGCATCATTTTTGCATCATATCTGTTACAAAAGTGTTACATTTTGAATTTTTTTAAATTTTTTCAAAAGAAAAAGGCGCATGTTTCCATACGCCCTACATTATTATAGTTAATTTAAACCTTCTCCAACACTACCCCATGCGCAATGCCCGGAATACTCTGCCCCTCGTTGAAACTCGTCTTACTGAGAAGCGCGCCTGTCGGAAGAAATAACACCCGTTTCCATACACCTTCTTCAATTTTCTTCAAAATATAGGCGGAAAGTACAACCGCCGAACAGCCGCAGCCGGAACCGCCCGCATTCGTATTTTGCTTTGTACTGTCAAAAATCTCTATGCCGCAGTCCATATGCTGTTTTTTAATATCAATGCCTTTTTCTCCTAACAGTTCAAACAGGAGTTTCTGTCCTACAACACCCAAATCACCCGTTATGATTTTATCGTAGTCCTCCGGCGTTCTGCCGAAATCTTCCATGTGCTGTCTGATGCTGTCCGCTGCAGCCGGAGCCATACACGCGCCCATATTCATGGAATCCTTTATTCCGTAATCCATAATCTTCCCAAATGTCACACCCGTTATTTTTGCATATGCCTTTTTCCCGACAGGAATTTCAGAAGCAAGCAGAAAAGCGGCGCTGCCTGTCACCGTCCAGGTTGCGGAAAGCGGACGCTGATTACCGTAAGCAAGCGGAAAACGAAATTCTTTCTCGGCACTGGCAAAATGGCTGGAAGTAACACAGGCTGCTTTCCCTATAAAACCGCCCGCTACCATCGTACTCCCAACTGCAATGGATAAACCGCAGGTGGAACATGCGCCGTAAAGCCCTACGTGTGGCGTAGAAAAAGACGCAAGTCCAAAACTGCTTGCAATCGACTGCCCCAGCAAATCTCCCGCAAAGATTAACTCTATTTCGTCCTTTTTCATGTTTTCTTTTTGCAGCAGAATCTGCAGCGCTTCCTTTTGCAGGGTACTCTCTGCCTCTTCCCATGTCTCGGCACCGAACATATCATCCTGCCCCACTTTGTCAAACAGCTTTCCCATAGGTCCTTCTCCCTCTTTACTGCCGACGATAGAAGCGCTATTTATGATATAAGGCGTATTTTTGAACTGAATGCTTTGTTTTCCCAACATTTGCGAACTCTCCCTTTCTTCCATTGATAGGGATTAGTATGCGCCGGTCTGTCTGGAAATATACGTCAATTATTTTGGGAAAATATTGCTTTTTTGCCCATATTTCGGTATGATAGAATATAAGAAAAAACTGCAAAGGAGACTACAGTTTATGAACTTGGAGATTTTGAAAAATGAAGAAAAACGAATGAACTTTATTATGTTTCTGTTCTATGCCGCCATACCGCTTGTGGCATTCTTATTCGTACTCTTTTTTAACGGCGGTTCCATAAAAGACATCATTGTTCTCTTAATGACTTTATCCGCTGTAATTATCAAAGTTTTTGAAAAAGCACTTGGAAAATATGCAAAATATTTATACGTTTCCATTATGCCGGTATTTGGCGCCATAACAATTGCATTTGGCACTCCCGGTGTATTCGGCGCTATGGTGGAAGCTTATCTTTTAGTATTATTTATAGCAGTTGCCTATTATGATGTCTCGGTTATTAAAGTATATACGGCAGTGCTGTTTATATCCAATATTCTTATGATGCTACTTTTCCCACAATCTTATCTGGTAATGGATACGATAGCCATATGGATATTTATTGCAATGGTCTACGTACTTGCCATTCTTGCCGCACTCTTAATTATCACAAGAGCGAGAGAGTTATTTGTAACGGTAGAGCAGAAAGAGCACGAAGCGGAAGAACTGGTTGACAACGTACGTATTGCTTTTGAACAGGTACAGCAGTCCACCGTTAATATTTATGATTCTTTACATGATTTTGAAGCAAATGCAAGTGAAATCGCAGCATCGACCGAGGAAATTTCCAACAGCGCCGACTTGCAGATTCAACAAGTAAACGGAAGTCTTGAAATATTTAACGATTTAAATGATAAAATTATCAGCTCCGAAGGCAGAGTTGCACAGACAGTAGAGAATATGATGCAGTTAAAGGCAAAGAATGATGAGGGTATCACTGCAATTACGGAGCTTTCTCAGAAATTCAGTAAAAGTATCGAATCTACCAAGGAAGCGGCAGAGGGTGTTACGCTGTTGGCGCAGAAATCCAGCTCGATTGGTGAAATCATTGAGAGCATCAACCAGATTGCCAAACAGACGAATCTGCTCGCATTAAACGCTGCCATCGAAGCGGCAAGAGCCGGAGAGGCAGGAAAAGGATTCGCCGTCGTTGCAGATGAAATCAACGCCCTTTCATCAGAATCCGCTTCCGCAACAAAGAAAATTGATGCTATTTTACAGGACATCATCGCAACCGTAACATCCATCAATAAAGTTATGGAGGACAACAATACTACCGTAAACGAATCCAACGCCCAACTGGATGATACCATTAAAATATTTGAAAACATACTCCATTCTTCGGAGGAAGTTATTGATGTCACCGACTTGTTAAAAGAGGAACTCTCCAACATCGTTGCCATCAAAGAGCAGTTATCGGAATCCATGAGCCAGGTAGAGGGCGTTTCTCAGAAAGCGGTAGAAAGTACAATGGAGATCAATGCTTCCACGGAAGAACAGGCATCCGGCATAGAAAGTATCTTAAAATCTATGGCAAATGTACAAAGCGGTATGGAACAGTTAGCTAAAGTATTAAATGTAGAATTATAATATCCTATAAGATAAAAACCTGTGTTAAGTCCGGAGTAAAATCCGGACTTTCACTGCATACGGAGACTTTATATCTGGTATCTTCCGTACTACATTCCGGCATAATATATTCTTTCATAAAATAAGTCTTTTCATTGACATGATGACGCAGTGAAATAGCGCCCTCATCTTCCATAACAACCGCAAACTCTTTAAGCGGCAGTGACATCCCCAACCCAGTCACCTTTAAAAAGCTCTCTTTCATCGTCCAGATACGGAACATTCTGTCTTCCTGTTCCCCGCCGGAAGCTGCTTTCCGTATCCATTCAAGTTCCTCTTCTGCAAAAAAACGCTCCGCCAGACGAGTTTTTCCGCTGCGCACCCATTCAATATCGCTGCCGCTTTCCACATCTCCGATACTGCATATGGCAAAATCACCGGAATGGGAAAGGGAAAAATGTATTTCCGGATAATAACGAAAAACAGGTTTCCCCTGTTTTTCCAAGTCATATTCCATGCTCCGCTCTTCGAGCTCATAGTCTCTCAATGCCGCATTTAAAGAAAGCGCAGCCCCGAGGCTCCTGTTTTTATCCTTTTTATGCTTTAAGAGTGCAATTTTCTGCCTGCGGTAAGGAGATACCGCCTGCAAAGCCTTATCAAAGGCGCTCTCACTCTCCAACTGTCTGACATCCATTATATAGGTTTTAATAATATCCGTCTTTCCACATCCTCTTTCATAAAACAATCTTCGCAAATCTGATATGGAT
>CAMWMM010000021.1 GCA_947175285.1 uncultured Lachnospiraceae bacterium | reverse complement strand
TGAGGAAAAGTTAATGAAAGAAATAATTGCATATGAGATGTCATTTGATAAAACATTAAAGTACCAGAATGATATAAGTTGCGTTCCTTTTCAAGAACAATACTGGGATGAGTATATGAAGATATATAATGAATGTTTTTATGAAATGAGAAAAGAATTAGAGGTTGAACCAATAAACTTTTATTCTGACTATTCCCAAATCAAAGATAAAGTAAATGATATTTTTCTTTACTTGCAAAATGGAGTAATAGTAGGTGCTGTTTCTTGCTATGGAAATGAGTTGGATGATTTAATTGTTGAGAAATCGTTTCAAGGACAAGGAATAGGACAAAAATTATTATTATGGGGAATAAATCATATTAAGGAACAAGGCTTCGAAGAAATTATTTTGCATGTAGCTGAATGGAATCAAAATGCAGTGAAGTTGTATTTGAAAAATGGATTTAGTATCAGGAAAAAGGAAAAGGTTCGTTAGCAGAGATTCGAGAGAGTCTCTGCTTTTTTGCGCGAAAAAATGGCAGAAAATTGTATATCCTTCAAATTGAATGGAAAGTATACTTGACATTTACCCTAGTCGTGCTATAATAAAAAATGGAAAGCAAACTTTCCGTAGAAAGGAGGAACTATGAAGAATCGACTTGAAGAATTGAGAAAACAACGAGGAATTAAACAAGAAGATTTAGCCAATGCTTTAGAAGTATCACGACAAACAATCGGTTCTTTAGAAAATGGGCGGTATAACCCATCCATTCAGTTGGCGTTTAAAATTGCAAGATATTTCAAAATGAGTATCGAGGAAATATTTATCTATGAGGAGGAATAGAATGAAAGATAAAAAATCATATATCATTACAATAATAATAGGCATTGTTCTGGTTGGAGCAGGTCTTCTTACAAAATTTGATTATTACTCAACTCTGATTTTAGCAATGGGATGTGGACTGATTTTTAGTGAGATGGTTCATTTATTCCGCACTGTATATTGGCAGAACCCAAAGCGCCATTCAGAGTATGAAACAAAGATGCGGGAAGCGTATATCGACAAAGTAGATGAGCGAAAACAATACTTGCGCATGAAATCCGGTTATATCGCTTATCAGATTATGGCATTTGTTATACTCAGTATATCTTTTATACTTGCTCTTCTAAGAGTAAGTATATGGGCGACAGGAATAACATTTTTGCTATTTATTGCCCAGTGGGTAATTGGGATTGTTGTATATCGGGATTTAGAAAAGAGGCTGTAATAAAGGCGGTTAAGGGAAAATATACATTTTATTTCCGAGAACGCATAAGGGTGGAAAGCAGAATGTGAAAATGGTATAATGGAATTAATATATCTTATAAATCGTATTTTTGTAGAGGTCAATTATTCTGCGGTTAATGATAGGCTTGGAAAGAGGGTGAAAAGAATGGATTTAGAAAATCAGTATGAATATGCGGTGGCTGCTATAAAACAGGCTGTCGAAAAGAGTAGATATAGAGCTGCTAAAGCGGGTAATGCGGAACTATTATCCCTTTATTATGGAATCGGAAAATATGTTTCAGAAAATACAAGAAATGGTGTTTGGGGGACTGATGCAATTAAAACTATTTCCGGTAGATTAAAGGCAGAATTGGTAGGAGTCAGAGGTTTTTCAGAGAGCAATATTAAAAATATGCGACAGTTCTATGAGGAGTGGAGTCCTTATGTAAATCGCCAGCCACTGGCTGATGATTTAGATGTGAATGATGAAGGCTTATTGATAGCAATTCGCCAGCCGATGGCTGGCGATATAGATTGGGGTGAATTTATATCGTTGGGTTTTACGCATCATATGGAAATATTGTCCAAAACGAAAGAGATTTCTGAGCGTTTATTCTATATCCATGAATGTGCAGTCAGGGCTTGGGATAAGTATACTTTAAGAGAATATATTAAATCAGGACTTTATCACAAAAAAGGAAATTTACCGAATAATTTTACAGAAGCACTTAGTGATACAAGGTTCGCCGTAAAGGCAACAAAAGCGTTCAAGGATAACTATTTATTGGATTTCATAAATACAGAAAATCTCGGAGAAGCATGTGAGGACATTGATGAACGAATAATTGAAAATCAGATTGTAAACAATATTAAAGAATTTATTGTAAGGTTTGGAACAGACTTTATCTTTATGGGAAATCAATACAGAATTGAAGTAGCGGGCGAAGAAATGTTCATTGACCTTTTATTCTTTAATCGTGAACTAAATTGTATGGTTGCAGTGGAACTTAAAACAGGAAAATTTAAACCGTCATATTTAGGACAATTAAGCACTTATCTGACAATCTTAGATGACAAAGTCAAGAAAGCGCATGAGAATCCTTCAGTGGGAATAATATTGTGCAAGGATATGAACAAGGCATTTGTAGATTATGTAATAAGGGATTATGATAAGCCATTGGGGGTTGCAACCTATAAAACGTATAAAGATATGCCTGATGAAATGAAAAAGGCTTTACCGGATGTGGATGATTTGAGGAAACTGATTAGTGAAGAACAGGAATAAAGAAAGATTTTTATGAATATGGATAATGCGGTTGATACAATAAAAGAAATGGCATTACAACTGAGAAAAATAAATGAGATTGCTTATAACCAATATAAGCCTATTGCATCTGACCTGTGCAGTAGAAATGCGCCATTAGATGAAGTTGAGTATACACTGGACAGGATGCTTGATTTTTGTGGCGATGATGCAGTATTAAGACTATTTAAGAATATATGCAGACATTACTTTAATATTTATCCTGAAATGATAGCATATCAGGTTAATTCATATCGTGAAATTTGGGATACGGAATAAACAGTTGGTTCAGGTCGTGCGACTGCAATCAAGGAGTAAATAGAATTCTGACGAATTTATTAGTAAAAAATAGATTTATGAGGCTTTCCGAGAAATCGGGAAGCTCTTTTTCTATTGACTTCATCCAACCTTGGTTTTATAATATACTTAGCAATACAAAGCATATGAGGTAAAATATGAATGAAAAATATGAAAGACAAATGAAGAAAGGCGTCTTAGATATGCTCGTTCTAAGATTGCTGAAATCAGAAGCAAAATATGGATATCAGATTATTCAGGAGATGAAAGAAAAGAGTGAAGAAATATTTTTGCTGAAAGATGGAACATTATATCCGATACTCTACCGGCTGGAAGATGATAAGCTGGTTGTGAGCAAATGGAGTGAAGCTGAGGGGAAGCAGGTACCGAGAAAATATTACGAAATTACCGAAGCGGGGAAAAAAACACTAGATGAAATAGAGACTGTCTGGAAGCGGATTTCTGATGGAATATCAAAGATAATGGAGGATTAGGCAGTGGATGCAAAAAAGTATGTAAACGCTATTGTGAGAAAAATTAAGTGCAATGGGAAAAAGAAAAAGGAAATTAAGAAACAGTTGCTGATGGATATTGATATGCGGATGAAGCAGGGGGAGCGGTTGGAAGAAATCATTTTACAGATGGGAACGGTAAAGGAAATCGCAGACGGCTTTAACGAAAATATTTCGCTGAAAGAGCAGAAACAATACGCCAGAAATAAAGTGCTGAAAATTGCAATTCCTATCATTGTGGTGTTAGTTTTTTTGATATTGTTTGTATATTGGATACTTCCAAAGAGTTTTGATATTGAGCAGAGCAGATATTTCAACAGGGAACAAGTTGAGGCTGCTATGAAAGAAACAATAGAGCTGTTAGATGAAAGAGATTATATTGCTTTACAGGAAAGTGCTATTCCGCAGATGAAGCCGCTATTAAATGCAGAAACAATGGACGATGTAAAAGGAGCGCTATCCGACGATTGGGGAGAACGAAAACTGTTCGGTGCAGTATATATGGTAGAACTGGTACAGGGAACCGGACATTTTGTAGTAGGAGAGATTACGGTGACATATGAAAATGTAAGCGCTACTTATCGGCTGACATACGATAAGGATATGCGGCTTGCAGGTATTTATGTAAGATAAGGAGGCGATAATGTGGCAGCAGAAATAATAATTTTCTCAGTAATATTATTGATTAGTGCAGCGCCTATTATCATTATAGGAATTGTTCAATATAGAAGTAAAGAGCCGGTTGGTTTTTGGTCGGGAAAGAAACCGCCCGGGAAAGAGCAGATTACAGATGTAAAAGCTTATAATCAAAAGCATGGTCTTATGTGGATATTATTAGGAGTGGGTTTCATTCTTTGTTTTGTATGCGGACTTCTTTTTGGAGGAGCAATTGCAGGATATTTGTGTATGATTGAAGTGATAGGCGGCATATTGGCAATGATTGCCTATCATGAAAAGCTGGACCGTATGTATTACAAAAAGGAAGGTGACAAGTAATGGGTTTTTGGTTTTTTATGTCAATTTGTAATCTTATGATACCGGTTTTGATGATTGTGGTGGGGAAGGTATTTGTAAAAAATCCGCCAAAGAATATCAACTACATTGTCGGTTATCGGACTTCCCGCTCCATGAAAAATCAGGATACATGGAATTTTGCCCATTTATATTGCGGAAAATTATGGTGGAAGATTGGATGGGGTATGCTGCCTTTGGCGGTAATTAGCATGCTTCCGGTAATTGGAAAGAATGAGGATATTGTAGGAGGGGTGGGTGCAGTAGTTGTAACGGCAGAATGTATTGTAATGTTTGTGGCGATTTTTTTTGTAGAAAGAGCCTTGGCAAAGAAATTTGATAAAGAAGGAAATATTTGTCAGTAAATCAGATTATAAACCACATATCGGCTGCCGCCTTCGATTCCGGAAAGCAGCAGCCGATAAGCATATTCTGTGGCAACAGTTTTGAGATAAGTCAAACGTCTGCTGTGCGCTGTATTCTTACATCGGTAATATACCCGAAACGGTCTCTTATAATCGTGACATCGAATGTGCCCGTGCCCATTGCGCAATAGCGCCCAATCATGGTATCAACAAAATCTCGGACTGGTTCGCCCTTATATAGATAGAATCCCGATTCATCACGTGTAAGATCCCAGGATGCGTATTCTTCTTCCAGCGTTTCATCGTCTAAACAGAGAAAGAAATCAGTGCGAAAGGCATTCTTTTCCACATGAAATTCTTCGGAGAGAGCAGTTCGCATCTCTTCATCCATCCGTATAGGGTCGCTGTCGGTATCTGCACGCAAAACATTGAATACAATATCTTCGGCACGCTTCTGCGTATCTTTTCCAAGTGTAAGATCGCGAGTGAGATAAACCTTAGCTCCCCAGCGGGAAACGTCACTTGCACAGCTGCTGGTCAGATAGGGAGAAAAGGGCGCCTGTACGCCGGTGGCGAAAGCAACCGTACTGCATGTCATAAATAAAATGGCGGCAGTAAGCAGGAAAACAGAAGCCTTTTTATAATGCAGGATGTTTTGAATGCGTTTCTCCACTTCCGTTTTGGAAAAGGCACTGTAGAGCAGAGTGGTGCGGTTTCCGGTGATTGCCATGGCGAGCAGGCTGAAAGCATAGTTTTTGCGTTCATCTTCATCTTGGCAATGTTTAAGGACTGCTTCGTCACATGCAGTCTCTAAGTCCGAGGCAAGACATTTAACCATAAGCCAGACAAGCGGATTAAACCAGTTGAGACAGAGTGCAACGAGCATAAATGTTTTAACCCAGTTATCCCGATGTTTAATATGCATGGTCTCATGCATCAGGATATGGCGCAGAAGTTCCCTGTTCCCAAAATCCATGCGTGTGGGCAGGTAGATACACGGCTTAAGTAAACCGCATGTCAGCGGGGAAGCAATCTCGTCGTTGCTAAAGACAAGTATATGTCCCATATCCATCTCCCGCAGGAGTGTGTTAATCGTTTCATTGTGTTCAATCAGAAGGCGGTTTTTTAACCTTACAGTATAGCGGTATTTTTGGAATAATAAAATAACACTCGTAAGCAAAAACCCAAGAAAATAGATCTCCCAAACCGGTATGTCATATCTGAAATCTTCTGTTGCAGCGGCGGTGTAAGCAGGAAAATCAGGGATATCTTCTGTTGCAGCGGCGGTGTAAGCAGGAAAATCAGGGATATCTCCTGTTCCGGTGGTGATGTAAGCTGGGAAATCGGGGATAAATTCTGTCTCCGCTGCCTGATAAACAGTGGCTGCCTCTGCGATGTCTTCCATAAATTCATTGACAGCTTCCGTAACGGTTGATAAGAAGGAATCTTCGGAGACTTTAATACTGAGCGGACTGCTTAAGGAAAAAGGCACAAGCAGACGTATCAGCACTACACACCATAGGATCGGGAAAACAAATTTCGGCAGTTTCTTTTTTAACAGTATACGGAAAAGCAGGACGAGCAAGATCATCACGCTCCCGTAGAGCATCATCAGTATAAAGGGCATATTCATTCCAAAATGCAGCATATTATTTCGCCTCCTTAATCATCCGGGCCAGACGTGCGGCGTCCGCCTCTGAAATTCCTTGGTTTTTGAGAAAAGATGAGAAGAACAGTTCGCTGGAACCGCCGAACATTTTGTCGATAAGCTGTTCGGTTTCACTCTGTGCGACCTCGTCTTTTGTGACAAGCG
Source organism: uncultured Lachnospiraceae bacterium (assembly GCA_947175285.1). Next base: position 15,454 of record CAMWMM010000021.1, on the reverse strand, counting down.
GCTTGCATAAGAAGTTAGGTTCCTCTCGTTCGATAGCGCCCTTTTCGATACATTTTTTGATAACGGTGTAAGTGGTGTTTTTGTTCCAGCCGATACGCTCTAACAGAACATCAACGATATCGCGGGCAGGTTTGGCGCCTTGTTCCCACAAGACTTCCATCACCTTTAGTTCTGAATCAAATAGTTTCATGGCAATCCTCCGTGTCAGGTAATAGGTTATATCAATAGGTAGACTATTGGAATAGTCCACCTCGTTGTTAATAGACTATCACAATAGTCTGAAGGCGTCAAGAGAATTTATATCAAAATATGTAATCTTATATACCCAGCCCCTCCCTTGCGGAAATCCCCCCAATGCTTTATAATAACGATAATACCAAGGCTGAAGGGGGGACACCCAAATGAACTTTTTAGAAGAACGGATACAAAAAGACGGTATCGTAAAAGAAGGAAATGTCCTTAAAGTTGACACTTTTCTAAATCATCAGATGGATATCAGGCTTTTTAAACAGATGGGAAAAGAGTGGAAAAGGCGCTTTGAAGGTGTCTATATCAATAAAATATTAACGATAGAAGCATCAGGAATCGGAATAGCATGCGTTGCTTCCGAATATTTTGATGTGCCGGTTGTTTTTGCAAAGAAATCCAGGAGCATCAATATTGACGGGAGCATGTATGTGGCGGAAGTGGAATCTTTTACCCACAAATGCAAAAATCAGGTGATTGTTTCTAAAAAATTTCTGGGACCCGATGATCATGTCTTAATCATTGACGATTTTCTGGCAAATGGCTGTGCCTTGCAGGGAATGATTTCTATTTTATCGCAGGCGGGAGCAACTTTGGAAGGAATAGGAATTGCTATTGAGAAAGGATTCCAAACGGGAGGACGTACAATCAGAAACCTCGGCTATCGTCTGGAATCTCTCGCAATCGTAGACAGTATGGATGCGGCTACCGGCAAAATTTATTTCAGGAATCAGGATGCAAACAAAGTAAGAACGGAAAAGAGAGGCATGATATACGGATGAAAAAAGAAGCAAGTGTTGATAACATATATTGTCTGGAGGGAAGGGTTCCGTTAGCGAAAGCGATTCCCTTTGGGCTGCAGCACATATTGGCTATGTTTGTGGCAAATATTGCGCCGATTATGATTGTGGCGGGAGCCTGTGGACTGGATTCGTCGAGGAGCGCTATGCTGATACAAAGTGCGATGATTGTGGCGGGAATCGGAACGCTTATACAATTATTTCCGCTGTGGAAAATCGGCTCCGGGCTGCCTATTGTTATGGGAATCAGTTTTACGTTCGTTTCGGTTTTTTGCTTTATAGGGCCGACTTATGGATATAATGCTATTATAGGCGCTGTGTTAGTGGGCGGTATTGTGGAAGGAATTCTGGGTTTGTTCGCAAAATACTGGACAAAGTTGATTACACCGATTGTGGCGGCGAGTGTTGTGACGGCAATCGGATTTTCGTTGTTATCGGTTGGAGCAGCTTCCTTTGGCGGCGGAAGCGGAAGTGAGGGCTTTGGTTCGGCAGCGAATTGGATTCTTGGAACAATAACGCTTTTATGCTGTTTGCTTTTTAATATTTTTGCTAAGTCATACTGGAAACAGCTTTCTGTTCTCTTTGGACTTGTTGTAGGGTATATTGTGGCGATTTTCATGGGAGCGGTAGATTTTTCTGCCCTGAAATCGGCTTCTTTTGTGGCGTTTCCAGCTATTCTGCCGTTTAAACCGGAGTTTAATTTGAGCGCTATCATAGCGGTAGTTCTGATTTTTCTGGTGTCTGCTACGGAGACAATAGGAGATACTTCGGCGCTTGCCACTTCCGGACTTGACAGGGATGCTTCCGTAAAAGAAGTTGCCGGTTCTTTAACCTGTGACGGCTTCATCAGTGCGGTGTCGTCTCTTTTTGGCTGTCTGCCGATTACCTCTTTCAGCCAGAATGTCGGACTTGTTGCAATGACCAAAGTAGTCAATCGGTTTACCATTGCAACAGGAGCAGTAATCATGATTATTGCGGGAGTTTTTCCGGGTTTTGGCGCGCTGCTTGCCACACTGCCGGATGCGGTACTGGGCGGCTGTACGATTATGATGTTTGGTACGATTGTGGTAAGCGGACTGCAGATGATGAGCAAATGCGGTTATACACAGAGAAATGTCACAATAGCGGCATTGTCTTTGAGTACGGGAATCGGTTTTACACAAGTGCCGGAGATATTTGAGATTTTTCCGCAGATTGTTCAAAATGTCTTTGCTACGAATTGTGTTGCGGTTGTCTTCCTTGTGGCGGTTATTCTAAATCTGGTACTGCCGGAAAATATGGCAAATGAGGCAAAATAGGCATTATAATCATAGAATTGGAGAACGAGTGTTATGAAAAAGAGTATGTGTCTTTTGAGCGGAGTGTTATGTTTATTCCTGATTTCCTGCCAAACATCCGTACAAGAAAATTCTGGAATATTGTCTGATGAGATGCAGATTGCCGAAATGCCATTACCTGATGAAGCATCAGCGGATGATACGATGTCTGACGAAACATCAGCAGATGAGATGATGCCTGATGAATCATCCGCTGAGGAGGAAATAGAACTTTGGGATGATGACACACCGGCATATGTAAAAGCATATACGGAATTTCTTCTTTATGAAGACATAGACCCTGACTCTTTATTCTCGATTCGGGGATATTATTTATTTGACATAAACTTTGATGATATACCGGAGTTAGGCGTTCTGCATGATTCATGGGGCTCAGCGGGAGGATATTTTACCTTATACTATTATGATGGAAACGGAATCTCAAGGATTTTAAATGACAGAGGCGAACCTGTACAAATCTCCGATTATACGGAGATACTTGCAGATTATGAGCAGAAGAAAGTCTATTTGTTAAAAGAGATGTATTTGCTTGTGGGAAATGAAAACGGAACCTATGGGTATGTAAGGGAAATTAAAAGTGAAGGTCAGGTTCCTTGCGTATATGATATTTTAAATTTGGAAGTGGATCAAAAAAGCGCTATGGAGCGTATTTTTGCGGACGCTTCCGGAAATCAGCATGAAAATGAAGATGGTTTTTTGTTGGATTCCGAACTTGAAGAGTATTTAATTACACAGCGTTATTCGGAAGAAGAGTGGATTCCTATTTCATCAAGTGAATATTTGGAACTGAAAAGGGAACTGATACCGGAAGGAAACTCCTTTGTGGATGTACGGTTGAATGAAGAAGACTTGAATTATCTTGGAGAAGCCAAATTTGATGAGGATGGACTTCCTATGGATGTCAGGATGGAGAAAGAGGAGATAATGGAGCTTTTTAGCCGTTATATGGAATCTGTAGAAGAATAAAAAGGTATAAAAGAAATGCTATTTTAATGTGGTAAAAATTGGCGCATTCATAATAAAATCCTCTAAGTGTATCTTAGAGGATTTTTATTTATAATCTCTAGTTATTTGCAATAAGTCCGGTTTTTGGGACATATAGAGCAATATAATAAAGTTAAAGTCATTATTTGCCGGAAAGGGTTGAAATATGTTGTTCTTAATCGACTATGAGAATGTTGGAAACATGGGTATGAAAGGCTGTCATTACTTGAATGCGTCAGATTATGTGATTATTTTTTACAGTGAGGCTAAAAAGAATATGGAACGCAGACTTCTGGAAGATATTACAAATTCAGGGTGTGTTTTTGAAATATGTAAGTTGTGCAAGAGTGGGAAGAATGCACTGGATTTTTATATAGCATCCAAACTTGGCGAATTATTTGGTGATGATTTTGTGGGAACGGCTGTGATAGTCAGCCATGATAATGGATTTCAAGCCGTGCGGGATTATTGGGAGAAAAGAGCAGTACATAAGAGAAGGGTTATACTATCTGCCTGTGTAGAGGATGGTCTTGTAAGCAGTAATGAAAACAGTGACCGGGTAAGAGAATTAAAAAGGTTGCGTGAGAATTTGACTATCGGAGGATTCTTTGCTGATTATACAGAGAAAATGCGTATAAAAGCAGTTATAAAAAAGCTATTTGATGGGACAGAGTATGAGGGAATGACAGAACAAATTCAAAAGCTAATGATAGAAAAAGAAAAAACGCCCAGAATAATATACCTGAATTGCCTGCATTTCTTTGGCAGGGATGGCGGACTGGCAATTTATAACAGGATGAAAACATGCGGAGAACTGTGAAAAGCAGAGGGCATTCATATAAAAAGTTTGCTAACTCACACCCCTTATAGTAAAATATTCCTATTAATTTATATCTAAGTTATATTTGTAAGTAAGATTGGAGATGCAAATGCATATTACAGAACAGCTTAAGAAGCCGCTAAAAGAGGCAAATTATTTGAATGTTGAAAATACCGATAGATATCGACCTATACTCCGTTTGTTCTATTTGAAGTATGAGAGAATGAAATACTGGCTGTATCAGGAGGATGTGTATGAGGAGTTAAAAAAAGATTCTTATTTTGCCAATTACACTTTAGAGCAATGTCAGCAGGATTTGGCTACGCTTACCGAGTGGGGAAATCTTTTGACGATTCAGGATTCTAAAAACGTAAAAACATTGGAAGAATTTAAGAACAGAAGATATCAATACCAACTGTCGGAATATGCAGTAGAAATCGAGCGTATGGTTATCCATCTTGAAAATTTATTCGTAGAAGGCGCTTCTTTAGAGCCTACGTTGTTAGAGCGCATAAAGGAAGAGTTGACTGAACTTTCAAAGATGCAAGGTGCATCCATAGACAAGACCTACGGATGGTGGCAGAATCTGGAGAATGATTTTATGCGTTTGAACCAGAACTACCAGGATTATATGAGAACGCTGAATAGTGCAAGAGCCGAAGAATTGATGCGTACGCAGGCGTTTTTGGTTTTTAAGGATCATTTAATAGAATATCTTAGAACATTTGTAAAAGCCTTACAACAAAATGTGGCGCTGATTGAGAGTTGTCTTAGAAATGTCACTGTGGAACAAGTCGATGAAGTTTTAGAGAAAGTCGTAGAATATGAAATGAATATTCCGCGGATTGAAGTGCAGGTGGATGAAGAGGCTATCAGGACGCGGATGCAGGGAAGATGGGCGAGCATTGAAGAATGGTTTGTGAGCAAGGGCGGTAAAGAAGCAGAGGCGGTCAGAGTTTTTGATGCGACGAATGAGATTATAAGAAAGATTACCAGATATGCAGCAAGACTGAGTGAAATGAGTAATATGGGTGCGAATCGCCGGGAAGAATATTTTAAAGTAGCAGAGATGTTTGGGAAGTGTCAGGATGTGAATGAAGCCCACCGTCTGGCTGCCTGTGTATTTGGAATAGAGACGACGCTGCATTTCAAAGGAGATATACAAAGGGATACGGACAGTATGTACAGCAGCATATATGATGAAGAACCGTATGTCGTTAATCTTGTGCCAAGAGTGAGAAATTACAGGGAAAAGGCTAAACGTTCCGGAATGATAGACAGATCGGAAGAACAGGAGCAAATAAGAAAAGAAATGTTGGAAAAACTGGAAAGAGAGAGGACTTTGTTAAACAGCTATATCAAAAATAATCGTCTGGAGTTTGCCAATTTGCCGATAATAGAACCACAGATTCGGGATACTTTCTTATTATGGCTCTCAAAAGCTTTGGAGCGGGAGGATGAGACGGCTAAAACGGAAGATGGCAGAACATATCATTTAGAAGGGGTTAGAAACAAAACCTGTGTTGTGGAATGTACGGATGGAAGTTTTATTATGCCGGCTTTTATTATTTGCTTTCAGGATTCATAAGAAAGGATATGTTGGATGAATGTATTGGAGAAGCTGCTTTCCGAGAGATGGTTTGTGAAAGCAGTAAACAAAGAAGAATACTATAAGGTAAAAGATGAGATTGGTAAATATCAGAATCTGTTAAGTGAGAAGTTAGGATATCATACGATTGTGAATCCCTATGTTATTAAATTGGAAAAAATTCCTGCGGTACCGGAAAACTGGATGGGAATTACGGAATTTAATGAACTGATAGATTATGTATTTTTTTGTCTGACTCTGATGTTTTTGGAAGATAAGGAGATAGAAGGGCAATTCATTTTATCACAGCTTACGGAATTTATGCAGAGTACATGGAAACAGAGCGATATTGACTGGACGATTTACCAGAACCGCAGATGCCTGGTGAAAGTGCTGAAATACTGTGTAAAATGTGGGATTTTGCAGGTGTATGATGGCAGCGAGGATGACTTTCGGAATGATAGCCAAGCCGATGTGCTGTATTTAAATACAGGCGTTTCCCGATATTTTATGCGGAATTTTACAAAAGATATCACAGGATTTACATCGTCGCAGGATTTCCTTGGAGAAGACTGGTTTGGATTGGATGAAGACCGCGGTATTATCAGAAGACAGAGGGTATATCGCAGACTGTTAATGTCCATGGGGATGGAACGAACAGAGGAAACGGAAGAAGACTTTGCTTATATCCGCACATACGGAAAGAAGAATATAGAAAAGGATTTTTCGGATTTGCTGGATTGTGAATTGCAGATATATAGAAATCAGGCTTTTTTAGTATTATCAGAGGATTCGAATATGGGAAAATGTTTTCCGGATGCAAATAGTCTTTCTGATATTACGCTGCTTATAGCCCATATGATACGTGAGATGGTGGGGCGCGGCGAATTGGAACCGGATATACAGGATGTTATTTACATACCGGAAAATCAGTTCTTAAATATGATAGAAACTTGTAAAAAGACTTATCAGAACGGATTCGTTAAGATGTACAGAGAGATGACAACAAAGGAATTCTGTCGTGTTATCATGGAATATCTTTTGCAGATGGAATTGATTGAAAGAAAAGAAGGAAGCATAAAGATTCACGCAGCTTTTTGCCGCGCAGTAGGCGTATATCCGGAAAGTTTTGAAACACAGCAGGTGTGAATCTGCATACTGGGAAAGGGGCATGTTTACAAAAATGAAGAACAGTTGTTGGGTAGGGAATCGGATTGGATTGGTAGATTTTTGGTATTATGGAGATCAGGAATATGAATTTTTAGATGGCAGGATGCTGCTTCGCGGTGCAAACGGTTCCGGAAAATCAGTGACTATGCAGAGTTTTGTTCCTTTATTATTAGATGGGAATATGCGTCCGGAGAGATTGGATCCTTTTGGCTCAAAAGCACGTAAAATGGAGAACTATCTTTTGGAAGAGGAAGATGTCAGGGAAGAACGGACAGGCTATCTTTACATGGAGTTTAAGAGAAAAGAGTCTGATAAATATCTTACTTTTGGCATGGGAATCCGTGCCCGAAAAGGAAAAAAGCTGGAAACATGGTATTTCTATATTCAGGATAACAGGAGAGTCGGAAAAGATTTTCTTTTATATAAAGAGGGAACGGAAAAGCTGGTATTGACAAAGGCGGAATTGCGAAACCGCATAGGCGAAGGCGGAGAAGTGATAGAAAGCCAGAGCGAATATGAGCGGCGTGTGAACGAACTTTTATTTGGTTTTGAAACGTTGGAGGAGTATCGTGAATTATTATCGCTGCTCATTCAGTTAAGGACGCCTAAACTTTCTAAAGACTTTAAACCTTCTGTCATTAACGAGATATTGAGCAGGTCGCTGCAGACTTTATCTGAGGAAGACTTGCGTCCTATGTCGGAAGCGATTGAAAATATGGACAGTATGGAAACGAATCTGCGTACCTTAAGAGAATCGGTCAAAGCGGCAGAGGATATTCGGACCGTGTATGATAAATATAATAGGGCAGTATTGCTTGAAAAAGCGGAACACTATACGGCAGCGAGACAGGAATACGGCAAGTGTAAGCGAAACGTAGAAAAATTAGAAAAAGAGCAAAGAGAAGCAAAACAGAATTTGGGAACTGAAATAGCGCATTATCAGGAATTGGAAACTGAGCACAGAGTGCTTGAAGAAGAGTATGCAAGGCTGAAGGACTCTGATGCAGCTAAATTGAAGGAGCAGGAGGGAAAACTGCAGCAGGAGGAAGAAGAACAGGAATGTCTGTTAAGGCAAAGCAAAGATAAAGCGGAAAGTAAACAGGCGGATTTGAGAAACAATGAAGTAAAGCTGAAAAATAATATTACCCATTCTGAAATGATTCAGGATGAGATACAGAGTAGTTTTGCAAATATAACGGACTGTATGGAAGCAAGTGCTTTTTCAGAGTGGCAGTTCATGATACAGGAATTAGAAGAAAACCGTGATAAACCCTATGATTTCACATATCAAGAGAAGATGTTAAAAGAATATCAGAAACAGATTCAGACTGGTATAGAAGTATTGGGGCAGGAAGCGGATACGAAGAAAAGGTATGGCGATGCCATGCAGGAGTTAGACTGTAAGAAAGAAAGCAGGGATACGAAAGAAAGAGAATGGCAGCAGTATGAGAAAATGGTGCGGGAGCAAAAGGACGAACTTACGGAAGCTATTCATGTGTGGTCTAAGAATAATAAGTGGGTAAAACTGGATGAGCTGTCTTTGCAGCAGACGGACAGGAGGCTGGAAGCGTTTCAATATGAAGACGATTATTCAGAAATCAGAGAATCAGCAGATTTAAAACGTCAGGAAATTAAAAACTTTATAGCAGATAAGGAAAGCCGGATTGCAAGAGATATTGAGATGCAGAAAGAAGAAAAAGAAAACCTTCTTAGTGAAATTCATCAATTACAGCAGGCAGAAGAGATTGAGCCTGAACGCTCAGAAGCAGTCATGAAAAGCAGAGAGAGTCTGGGAAAAATGGGTATTCCGATACTTCCATTTTATAAAGCAATTGATTTTGATAATACACTTTCAAAGGAGCAGTGCAATCGTTTAGAAGCAGCTTTTTTCCAGATGGGAATCTTAGATGCGCTTGTGGTTGCCCCGGATTATAGAAAGCAGATTATTGATATGGATAAAACCGTATGTGATAAATATCTCTTTACGAATACGGTGAAACTGCAGAAAAACTTATCGGAATTGTTTTCAGTGGAAAACGGTGAAAATGATATTGTGCTTTCCATGCAGCTGCAAAGTATTTTATCCGGTATCGGATATGGCGTACAGGAAAGAAATGCCACATGGATTGACCAAAACGGTCATTATGCGATTGGCATATTGGAGGGAACTGTTTCTTCCGATTATGAATCAAAATATATCGGTTCCGCTGCCAGGGAGAAACATCGCTTAGATTGCATTATGAAATTAGAGAGTAAGGTGCAGGAAATAGACGGGCAACTAAATGAATTGGAAAGTGCATTACAGGAAGAAAGGATTCATTTGGAGGAAATACGGCAGGAGTTTGAAGCGTTCCCGCGAGCAGAGAATTTAAAAACGGCATTAAAGGGAGCTGATAGTGCGAAACATTCATTAGAGCTTGCAGAGGAAGATATCAAGCAGCAGCTTTTGGTCTTGCAGGAATGGGAACAAAGATTAATGGAAATCCGGATGCGGGTACAGGAAATTTGTGTGAAGACCGGGCTGACAGGACGATTGGACGTGTATAAGCAGGAAAAAGATAATCTGGAAACATATCAGGATGAATTTTTCAGTGTTAAAGAAAAGCATGGGAAGTATTTGCAAGTTTTAGAATTAATAGAAACAAGACAGGAACAGGCGGAAGCGCTCGAACAGGATTTGGATGATGCTATCAGGGAACAGAACAGAATAGAGAATCAGCTGGGCTTTTGCAGAGCTAATTTATTTTCTGTCAGAGAACAGCTGCGATTGACAGATTATGAAGATGTCAGGGAACGCTTAGAACATTGTGTAAAGCGTCTGGACTTACAGACCGGAATCCCAAAAGAAAAAGAAGTTTCCGTAAAAAAGCAGGGAGAATTAGAACAAGAGATTTTGCATAAGGAGGAAGAAATGGCAGTATCTACAGAGAAAATGCTGCGTGCGGATACTGCACAAAAGCAATGGGAACTCATTTTTTCGGCAGAATACGAACTGGCGTATGTACCCTGTGATTTTATCAGAAATGAAGATATATATGATATGGCATGCAAAGTCTGTGAGATGCTGCACGGGCAGTCCGGGATTAAGACCAGATATGATTTATCCCTGGATTTACAGCAGATTTACCATGAAAAGAAAGGTATTTTGAGCGAATATCAGTTAATGATACAAAATGATATATTTGGGGAGCTTGTGAATACAGAGTCGGTAAATTTCGGACAGGAACAGATCACTCGTATTGATATGAAGGCAAAATACAGGGGCGTGGAAATTACTTTTTTGAAATTAGTGTCTAAACTTCATGAGGATGCCGAGGAATTGGGGAATATCCTGAGTGAAAAGGACAGAGAGTTATTTGAGGATATATTATCCAATACGATCAGTAAAAAGATTCGGCTTAAAATTCAGGAAAGTAACAGATGGGTCAGTGATATGAACCGCATGATGGAGTCTATGGAAACTTCAAGCGGTTTAACGCTGAGCTTGAAATGGCAGCCGAAGAAAGCGGAAAAAGAAGGGCAGCTTGACACAAAGGAACTTGTAGATTTATTGCAGACTGATGCGGAAATTATGAAACAGGAAGATATTGACAGACTTTCGGAACATTTTCGTTCCTGTATCAGGGAAGCAAGAAAATTATCAAAAGAAGACTACAATATGCAGTCTTTCCATGTGATTATGAAAGACATATTAGATTATAGGAAATGGTTTGAATTTCAGCTCTTTTTCCAGAAGACCGGCGAAAAGAAAAAAGAGCTGACGGACAGAATGTTTTTTACTTTCAGCGGCGGAGAAAAAGCCATGTCTATGTATGTGCCTCTCTTTTCGGCTGTGGTGGCAAAATACAAAGGAGCAAATGAGGATGCGCCTAAGCTCATTTCATTAGATGAGGCGTTTGCAGGTGTGGATGAAATGAATATTAAGGATATGTTTAGGCTGATGCTGCATTTAGATCTGAACTTTATTATTAATTCCCAGGTGCTGTGGGGAGATTATGATACAGTGCCCAGTCTGGCAATTTATCATCTGATTCGTCCGTTGAATGCAAAATGTGTAACGGTTATGAAATATATATGGAATGGAAAAGTGAGAACACTGATATGACAGAAGAAACTTATGAACAGGCAATTTCATATTTTAAGAAACATACGGTGTATGATAAACTGTTTGCAGTCATGAGAAAAAAATACACTATAAGGGGAAAGTTATGCGGAGCATTCGTTCTGAATAATCTGACAACAGAGGAAGTAAATACTCTTTCAGGTTTTCTTGGTATGGATTTGGGAAAAGAAAATGCTGTGAAAATTTCTTTCCTGTCGTTAAAAAAGGCTTTGGAAAGAAGTCGCTTTCATGCGTTAGTATGGGAAGAAATACTGATAAATTATGATAAGAAACCGCTTTTGTCAAACAAAGAAAAACAGTGTCACAAAGAGGAAATGCGCAATATATTTAAAGAACGCTGTCTGGAATTGTGCAAGAAAGAGGATGTAAAAAGATGGCTGACAGGACTTCTATATGAGGAGAAAAGCGGCTATCGCGTGATAGAAAAACAATTAAATGAAGATAAAGAAGCATTAATTGCTCTGTTGAAAAATGTAGTTTATGCATTGGAACATTTACCTGTTGATGAAGGAAAAAAGAGGATGATACCTGTTTTTGCAGCTGAAATCACAGGAAATCCGCATTATTTTGATGAGGGAACATCGGCGTTCAGATTTCTGCTAAATTACGGAGAATACCGATTTGGACATGCGGAAGAGAAAATATCAGGAATTGAACAGAGAGAGTCTATACTGTACCAGATGGGTATTTTAAAAGATGACCTCTCGAATTGTTGTCTCGCATATGGTATACTCGGTATTAAAGCAGACGGAGGTGCTCACGAAGGATTACGAGGTTTTTGCAGGGAGAAGCAGGCTGTGCAAATAACATTAAATACATTGGGAAGTTTGTCTCGATTAGAAAAAATGGAAAATGTACATCATATTGTATATATCATAGAAAATCCAGCGGTATTTTCTTATTTGACAGGGAAATATCCAAAAGAAACATTCTTATGCACTACCGGACAGTTAAAATTAGCCAGTTATATGGCAATGGATTTATTCTCCGAACATGATACCTTTTATTATGCAGGGGATTTTGATCCGGAAGGTCTGCAGATTGCACAGGGATTAAAAAAGCGATATGGAGAGCGTCTTACGCTCTGGAATTATAAAAAGGAATACTATGAACGGGCAGTATCCGAATTGATATTGGACGCTTCCAGATTAAAGAAACTTGATAAAATAGAAGCAGTGGAACTGGAAGAAATTAAGAATTGTCTGTTAAAATATAAAAAAGCTGCGTATCAGGAGAAAATGTTGGACGCGTATGTGATAGGATGAGGTTGATTTTTTCTGAGTAAAAACTGGATTTTTGTCATATTTTGGTTTATAATAAGTCAATAATATGATAAGGAGAAGCCTATGAAATTATTTGATTTTGCCTATTGTGGTAATTATAATGCAAGTATAGCGAATTTGGCTGTATTAGCAGCTCCTGAAAAATGGAGTTTTGGTAATCAAAATGATAATAGTATATTAAAAAGATACATAGAACATACTTTTAATAGAGTCTATGAAGAAAGTAAAGTAATAGAAAGAACAGATTATGCAATTTTTAACACAGGATTGTTTGATGTATATTTTAAGCCAATATGTGCATACTTTGTAAAGAACACAGTCCCCAATCGACAAAAATGGTATTTGGATGGGTTTTATACAGAATATCAGTTAGCAACAATGGGCGGCATGGATATTCCGGAAAGAGCTAATTACTTTGATGATCCGGCAGAATTAGTATTTGATACACATTTGGATATAGTTCCTCAATATGATCATATATTTGGTGATAGAGAAAACATTGAGAGACTGCCTTTAGGAATTAGGAATAGTGCTATGCGAGTGCAATTGTTCAATGGAGCTATTGATACCGCAAAACGGATGTTAGAAGCAAATTATAAAACAGCTATTCCGCAGTTTTATAAAGGGAAAATGCAATTATTGGTGCCGATATGTTTACAAGCGCCCAATGTTCCTGATTTAGCATTAACTTGTATGAAAACAGATGATAAAAGCAAGTATTTAGGTTCTACATGCTTGACATTGGAAATGGCATACAATAATGCCAGATTAATTGCAAAGCCGGAAAGTAATTGGCTACAGGCATAAAAAGGTATTGACAATTTACTGCTCCGATGATAAGATATTTTTGCAGTTGAGTATGACCCCTTCTGCAATTTGTTTAAACATACACTATATTGGTATGTATTATACTTTTTTATTATGTATTTTTTAAATGGGAGTTTAACATTAAGTTAAGCTCTCATTTTTAATGTGTAATAAGGATATTCATCTAAATTTATTGGAAAAGGATAGTGGCTCTGATATAATATTAATGTAGTATTTTCAGAAAGGAGACCCCCATGTTATTCATTCAATACCCCAAGTGCTCCACCTGCCAGAAAGCGAAAAAGTGGCTGGATGCACATAATATTACCTATACAGACCGTCATATTGTAGATGAGAATCCTTCTTATGAGGAATTAAAACAGTGGTATGAGAAAAGTGGTCTGCCGCTTAAGAAGTTTTTTAATACAAGCGGATTGCTGTACAAAGATATGCAGTTAAAGGACAAGCTGCCTGCTATGAGCGAAGAAGAGCAGTTGAAGCTTCTTGCAACGAACGGAATGCTTGTAAAACGTCCTCTTATTGTCGATGATACTAGGATTCTTACAGGATTTAAGGAAGCGGAGTGGGAAGAAAAGCTTTTATTGGAGAAAGAAAAATGATTATTTTAATAACGGGTGCATCTCATACAGGCAAAACAGCGCTTGCGCAGAAACTTCTTGTAAAATATAAATATCCTTATCTTTCCATAGACCATTTGAAAATGGGGCTGATTCGCAGCGGCAATACGACACTGACGCCTATGAGTGATGATGAGGCGCTGACGGAGTATTTATGGCCGATTGTGCGGGAAATGGTTAAGACTGCCATTGAAAACGAACAGAATCTTGTTGTGGAGGGATGCTACATACCTTTTGAATGGGCGAAAGATTTTGAAAAGGAATATTTGGATAAAATCAGATTCTATTGCTTAGTTATGAGCAGCAGATACATTGAAAACCATTTTGATGACATCAGAAAATTTGCAAGTGTGATTGAAGAACGTCTGGATGACGAGGATTGCACATTGGAAATGGTGCGCAGGGATAATGCCAAGATGCTGGAGAAGTGTATAAAGCATGGAGTAGAACCTATTAATATTGATGAAGTATATCAGGTTGATATTGAGTTGTAGAATAAGTTATCCCTCTGCGGGTAAAGGCAGGGGTTTTTTATCATGAAGGGAGATTACTCATGAAACATTGCGGAACAAGACAGTTAGAAACGGACAGATTGATTTTAAGAAGATTTGTGAACGAAGATGCAGCAGCGATGTATAAAAATTGGGCATCGGATGATGCGGTTACAAAATTTTTAATGTGGCCAACCCATTCAAGTGAAGAAATAAGCCGGAGAGTAACCGAAGATTGGGTAAATTCATATTCCAATGAAAAATATTACCAGTGGGCTATCGTATTGAAAGAAAATGGTGACGAACCGATTGGCAGCATTTCTGTAGTAGATATGAAGGAAAACATTTCTACGGCGCATATTGGTTATTGTATTGGAAGGACTTGGTGGAATAAGGGGATTACATCAGAAGCATTAAAAGCTGTTATGTCATTTCTTTTTGATGAGGTAGATGTGAATCGAATTGAAGCGAGACATGACCCACGAAACTCTAATTCAGGTAAGGTCATGCAAAAATGCGGAATGAAGTATGAGGGGACTTTGCGTAGTGCTGATTGGAATAATCAGGGAATATGTGATGCCTGCTATTATGCGCTGTTAAAATCAGAACGCTGAGATTCGGACTGATGTTTGCGCATGCAGCAGCCTGAGCGAAGTTTGCAAATTAGGAGACTTTCTGAGAACTTTCGGAAAGTCTTTTTTCGTAGTGCGATGGAGAAAGATAAAGTTTCATATTGACAAAGGTATAAGACTGTAGTAGTCTATACATACAGACTACCGCAGTCTTATTGAAAAGGAGAGATAATTAATGAGAGAAGAGACAATCAAACTTTTTGATTCTGAATTGAAAGTCATGGGTGTTCTTTGGAAAGAGGGCGATGTACCGGCAAAGCACATTGCGGATATGTTGAACAAAGAACTGGGCTGGAATAAAAATACAACCTATACACTTATTAAGCGGTGCATGAAAAAGGGAGCTATTGAACGTTCTGAACCTGATTTCATGTGCCATGCGCTCATTCCGAAAGAAGAAGTGCAGGAGGCGGAAACAAACGAACTGATTGATAAAATTTATGATGGTTCGGCTGATAAGCTGTTTGCCGCTTTGCTTGGAAGAAAAAAACTTTCGGCTGAACATATTGAAAAATTGAATCAGATAGTCGGGGAG
>CAMWMM010000020.1 GCA_947175285.1 uncultured Lachnospiraceae bacterium | reverse complement strand
GAGACGGACTCTTATGATATTACACAGGAGGTATTCCTGAAATTTATAAGATATGTTGATTCCTATCAATATAAAAATTTGAAAGGGTATCTTCTGATTATTGCGCGCAACTTATGCTATGATTTTTTCCGGCATAAAAAAGACAGCATCCGAATTGAGGAAATTGCGGACGCGGGAAAAGATGATATGCAGATAAATGGCATTGAGAACGGACTGTTAATAGAACAGGCGCTTTTAAAGATTTCCGCCGAACAAAGGGAAGTAATTGTCCTTAGAATTTATGAAGAATTTAAGTTCATGGAAATTGCTAAAATGCTTGGCTGTAACTTATCGACAGTGAAATCACGTTATCATCTTGGACTGAAAAGATTAAGAAAAATTATGGAGGCAGAAATGCATGGTAATTAAAAGGATACAAAAACCGGATATCAGAATTGATGAAAAAAGAAAAGCAGAAACAATGCTTATCCTGCAAAAAGAGATTTCGGAAAAGCAGATTGGTATATTGAACAGCAGAAAGCTGATTTTAAAAGGGCAGATACGCTATATGGATAAATCTGTCATGGTGATTCATGCGCTGCTTTGTACGGTACTTTCTGCAGTAGGTGTTATCATGAGCTGTCAGGGGGCATCAAAAGAAGATATGATCTTGTTTTCCATGGTGTTATCCGGCGTTATGGGTATTGTTTCCATTGCACAGACCGGACGCATTTTTTCTTCGGGTATTGCGGAACTGAGCGAAAGCTGTTATTTCAATGTCAAGCAGATAGTAGCGCTTCATATGGTATTATCCGGTATCATTAATCTTACTTTTTTACTGCTTTCTATCTTTTTTATAGGGATACAGTGGAAAATTAATTTACTACAGGTCGGGCTTTATCTGTTAGTGCCGTTTGTGATGACACAGTGCTGCTGCCTGCGGGTACTTTTGACAGAAGCCGGACGGAAAAACACATATCTTCTTGTTATGGTTGGTGTTTTTTCTATTATTTTCTATCTTATCATTGCGTCGATACCGGAATTATACAGGATTACCGCATTTGCCGTATGGTGTATTGCCTTTATCATCGGACTTTTGTTTTTGGGAATACAAGTGAAAACTTTATTTAAAGGTATGGAAAGAGGGGACATGATATGCACGAATTAGAACTTGTAAATGTTCAAAAATCATTTAAGGAGAAAATGGCTGTTAAGGATATAAGCGTTTGTTTACAACATGGAATATATGGTCTGTTAGGAGAAAACGGCGCGGGTAAAACAACGCTTATGAGAATGATTTGCGGAATACTGGAACCCACACAGGGAAGTATTTTGTGTGACGGTATGAGAATACAGGAGATGGGGGGGGCTTTTCGGAGTCTCTTAGGATATCTGCCGCAGGATTTTGGATATTATGAAGATTTCAGCGCATACCGCTTTTTACATTACATGGCGGCATTAAAAGCGATTCCGGAAGAATATGCCAAAAATAAGATTGACGAGCTGTTGGAAATAGTGGATTTAACCGCAGTAAAAGATAAAAAACTGAAAACTTTTTCCGGCGGAATGATTCGTCGGATTGGCATTGCGCAGGCACTTTTAAATAATCCGGAGATTTTGATTTTAGATGAGCCGACCTCCGGCTTAGATCCGAAAGAAAGAGTACGGTTTCGAAATATTATCAGTTCTCTTGGAAAGAACAGGATTATTATTTTATCAACCCATATTGTTTCGGATGTGGAATATATTGCCGACAGTATCATGATTATGAAAAACGGAAAAATGATAAGAACCGGAACAGAGGACGAATTGGCGGAAGAAGTTAGAAACTGCGTATGGAAATGCCTCGTGCCGGAAAAAGAAGCAATGGAGTTAAACGAACGGTATATTGTGAGTAATTTGAAGAATCAGGGAGATAAAGTGGAACTTCGTATCGTATCAAAGGAAAAACCCATTCCGGAGGCAGAGCCGTTGGAAGTGACGTTAGAGGATATTTATCTTTATGATATACAAAGTTAAGAAGGGGGCAAGGACATAGAAATGCGTTTATATAAAATGGAATTATATAAGCTTTGTCATAGAAAGCTTTTTATGATTGGAGTCGGATGCACGGTAGGTATATTTATTCTTTTTTTCCAGATGAAAGTATGGGAAGAAGAGACTTATGTGGACGGAATTACATACCATGGTTATCAGGCAGTGCAGGTAAACAGACAGATTACGGAAGAATTTAAAGGAGTGCTTACAGATGAAAAAGTGGAAAAAATCGTGGAACTCTACGGATTTCCGCAAAAAGTAGAAAAATATTATGGGTATTATCGGGATGCCAATTTCCTGAACGGATGGGTAGAAAAATATTTATCCGATGGCTATTATAATGGCTGGGACAATTACAAGACGGCGTCACATGCTTATCCGATTGCCGATACGGAAATAGGAAAAGCGGCTGCCGGAAAAGAAATAGTTTTGGGATATAGTGAAGGATGGTTTACTTTTTGTGAGGTTTCGCTGATTGGGTTTGTTATAGGGAGCATTTTAATTTTGTTTGGCGTTTCCATCGTCTTTGCCAACGAAGGACAGACGAAAATGCTGCCTCTTTTATTTACAACAAAAGAGGGTCAAGCAAAAGATATTTATGCTAAAATCGCAGCGGCATATACCGTAGCAGCCGGAGTATGGCTTGGAATCGTTGCTCTTGATTTTGTACTATGCGGTATAGTTTATGGGTTTGACGGTTTAAATTGTATAGCTGGCACGACGGGACTGACTCCCAATGTCAGTATATACAGACCGATGACAATGCTGTCTGTGGGCAGTTATATGATAATTACTCTGTTTCGTTCCCTGCTTGGCATTTTGCTATTATGTTCTGTCACGATATATCTTTCCGCCCGCTTTCAAAGCTGCTTTCATGCAGTGGTAAGCGCTGCGCTTATCTGGATGGCACCGGTTTTATTTTTTCTGTTTATTGCTATTTTTGATATAGGCGGGGTGATAATCAGAATCATTCGTTCTGTTATTCTGTGCCTTATTTATGCTTCGCCGATTTATTTAGTCAGGTATGATGCTCTTTGGGATTGTTATGGAATCCGGAAGCTGTTAGCATGCATATCGGCAGCAGGAATTATTTTCTATGCGGTAATGGCATACCGGAAATACAAGTGTGAAAAATAAATTATTTCACAGACAAATGTATTTGTCTTGCGAATATTGTGCCTTGCGGCAGCAAATGTCGCAGGTTGAGAGAAAAGGATGGATATATAAGATGAGATTATATAAAATGGAACTATACAAAATCTGTCATAAAAAATTTTTTGTGATTGGGTCAGTTTGTGTCATTGCCATCATGCTTATTGCCTTTATGATTCAGCTTATGGACGAGGAGGCAACGATTGACGGGGTGCGCTATACGGGCTATCGTGCTGTGCAGATAAACAGAGAAATTACAGAAGAGTTTAAAGGTGCTGTCACAGATGAGAAAGTAGAACGAATTGTAGAAAAATATGGTTTTCCGTCGAAAATAGAACCGGGATGGAATTATTTTCGGGACGCTAATTTTTTAAGTCAGTTTGTTGAAGACTATTTCTCAAACGGCTATGTGAATACTTGGAATGACTACCGCGTAGCGACGGAAGTCTATCCGGTTGCCGATACGGATATCGGAGGAGTCATGGAATATACCGGCAAAGAAGTGATATTGGAATATTATCATGGTTGGAGTGCTTTTCTCGAAGTGCTGTCATATGGAATGGTGACGGGCGGTATTTTTATCTTATGTATTCTTTCCGGTGTTTTTGCAAATGAAGGACAGACGAAAATGCTGCCGTTATTATTTACAACAAAAGAAGGGAAAGAAAATGATATACATGCAAAAGTTCTGGCAGCGATATCAGTAGCAGTCGGTGTCTGGTCCGCTATCTTTTTTCTGGACTTATTATTATGCGGCGTTGTTTATGGTTTTGACGGTCTTCACTGTTATAACGGTATGGTTACTTGGCATCTTTTTCCGGACTGGCCGGAGACGATGATACCGATGGGATATTATATTCTGCTGGCAGCAGTGCTTAGTTTTTTCGGCATGATTTCCTTATGCTTTATTACAATATGTGTATCAGCGTATCAAAAAAGCGTTTTTCATGCAGTGGTTTTATCTGCGGTTTGCTACAGTGCGCCTGTTCTGGTGGCAATGTTTACAGACGTGGAGGGACTGCTTCACAGAATTGCCCGAATTTTATATGCTGCACCTGTTTTTATGGCGATTAACCGTTGTATCGAAGATATTTACAATGTTTGGATGATAACGGTAATGATTTCCATTGCAGTTTCCCTCTTATGTGTTGTTACAGCGTATCGAAAGTATAAAGGGCAGCAGGTTGTTTAAGTCAGTATTTGTAAAAACTATTTATTCGGATTTATCAATAGTCCGACCGGGCAGTGGTCGGAACCCATAATATCCTTATAGATAAGAGCATCTTTTAAAGAATCTTTCAGGGATTCGGATACAACAAAATAGTCAATACGCCATCCTACATTTTTTTCCCTTGCATGGAACTGGTAAGACCACCATGAATAAGCATTTTCCAAGTCAGGGTAAAAATAGCGGAAAGTATCGACAAAACCCGACTGGGTGATAGCTGTAAATTTAGCGCGTTCCTCATCCGTAAAGCCGGCGTTTTTCCGATTGGTTTTTGGATTTTTTAAATCAATTTCCTGATGTGCTACATTTAAGTCACCACAGAAAATAACAGGTTTTTTCTGTTCCAATGTTTTGAGGTAAGTAAGAAAATCATCTTCCCATTTCATGCGGTATGCTAATCTGGTGAGTTCACGCTGGGAATTTGGGGTATAAACAGTTACCATATAAAACGCCGGAAATTCTAATGTTATGACACGGCCTTCATGGTCGTGTTCTTCGATGCCGATGCCGTATGTAACGTTAAGGGGTTCTTCTTTCGTAAAAACGGCAGTGCCGGAATAGCCCTTTTTTTCGGCATAGTTCCAGTATTGATGATATCCGGGCAGTTCCAGTTGAATTTGTCCTTCCTGTAATTTTGTCTCCTGTAAACAAAAGATGTCGGCGTCCTCCGCCTGAAAAAAATCCAAAAATCCTTTTCCCATACAGGCTCTTAATCCGTTTACATTCCATGAAATCAGTTTCATTACAATACCCTCTCTTTCCCTAATTTTTCTCAGGATAATATTCTAAAATATATTCTGTTACAATTTTCTCCGAGAAATTATACATATCCTGAATTTGTTCTTTATAATTTTCTTTTGTCAATCTGCCTTCTCCTGCAATCATTTTTTCACAAATGAGTTGATTGATATCCTTGGAAAAATGAATGATATCCATATAATTATCCAGATTAGTAATGATTTCTTCTTCATTCTGATAATAGTAAATTTCTACGTTGTCGTATTCCAGTAGGGCGGCTATCGCCTGTTCTTCTTTATAGAGATAAGAATCCCGCTCTCCGCTGCGGTATGCGCTGTCCCACCAAAGCATGGAATAAGGCGGGAAAAAGAATTTAAACGTTGTTTCCGGATGCGCAGTGACCTGTCTTTCCAAAAGCGCAATATTTCCCTCGAATTCTTTTTCATAATAACTTTTTCCGTCATACATTTTGTTAACAGAAGAACGTCTGTTATACATACCTGTAGCCAAATCGGCGCCGAAATATTTCCACTGTGCCCAGTTATAAGAGTTTCCTTCGTCATAATCGCCCTTCATGGAAAAAGCTAACATATAAGGTATTTTTTTCATAATCACATCTTTATTTAAGACATAGGAGTAATCATTTAAATAATTAGTATCGTATAAATACATCGGGCATCCGGTAGATTCATAAGTTGTATTTGTATCCGCGGAAAGGGAAGACGGGTCAATGTTATAAAATACATATTTTAAATCCTGATATTGATAAGCAATGTCTAATAAATAACATAAATCCGCCGTTGCGCCATAGGAGCGTATTGCTTTTATTGCAGTGCAGCCAAATCCTTCGTCAAACCAGTGGTTGTTATAATTTTCACAGACAGATGAACCCACAATCAGGCTGTCATAATCATAAGTCCGCAGCG
Organism: uncultured Lachnospiraceae bacterium; assembly: GCA_947175285.1. The sequence continues at coordinate 16,076 of CAMWMM010000020.1, read as the reverse complement.
TGCCGATGCATTGGTATTCCTTATCCGTCAGAACACTCTTTAATCCGGGCAGAGGCTTATGATACTGGTAAAAAGGGTCAAATATCACAACAAGCGCAATAAGAATGCCCAATAAGCTGATTGTTCTTATGAAAAATGATTTAATAAATTTCTGTTCCATGTAAATGACCATTCTTTCTAAAAGTTAAAATATAAAAAGGTACTGACCTGTGAAAGGGAAATAATGCACCATACAAAGAGAATAGAAACCATCCAGCACTTTTTGGAAGACATTTTCCCATCCGTAGCAATCTGTAAAGCATTCTTTCCGGAAATCAAAAAGAATGAAAATCCAAGATAAAAAAGTAAAAGAACCAAACAAGCATATCTGACCATGTCGGGAGCAAAGATACTGATAGCTTCTTCTATCATGTAAAATTCAGGAATCGACAGAGTAGATGCCACATCAAACATTTTTCCGGTATAATTCAGCGCGCCTAAGTTTTTGAACATCTGCAGCGCGCCCGCCATACTCTGGCTTCGAAAGAAAAAGAGAGAAAGGTTAAAGAACGTAAAAGTACAAATCCAGCCAAGCCACGCGGGAATGTGGAATTTTGCCGGACGTTTTTCTTCTCTGCCCTTTATGCCGACAATACCAAGGTTATCCCAGACAACAAGAAGTCCCTGCATGGTACCCCATGTAATATAAGTCCATGCGGCGCCATGCCAGAGTCCGCTTAAAAAAAAGACAATGATGGTATTGAAAATCGTTCGCAGCTTTCCCTTTTTGCTGCCGCCAAGCGGAATATAAACATAAGTAATAAAGAAGCGTGATAAAGTGATATGCCATCTCTGCCATAACTCTTTGACGGAACATGCCAGATAAGGTGAATTGAAGTTGACGGGAAGCATTATATTGAACATTCTGCCAAGTCCCAGCGCCATATCGGAATACCCGCTGAAGTCAAAATAAATTTCAAATGTGTAGGATAAAATAACAAGGATGGTAGAGGGCGTGTCCAAACTGAAAGTCTGTGCAAAACCGTAGTTGACCGCTAAAGCAAATACATCGGCAAGAAGCACTTTTTTGGCAAGACCAAGAACAAATAAAACGATGCCCTGCGAAAAATTCTGCGCATTGAAGCTGCGGTTTTTCGTGTCTTCAAACTGGGGAATCATTTCTTTATATAAAACAATCGGACCCGCAATTAACTGCGGGAAAAAAGTAACGAAAGTAATGTAATTGATAAAGGAATAATGCTCCGCTCTTCCCAGACAGCGGTCTATGATAAAAGAGAGCTGCTGGAATGTGAAAAAGCTGATGCCAAGCGGTAAAAGAATATGTTTCAGTGTAAAATCCGCATGAAACGCATAATTTAAGTTTTCAACAAAAAAGTCATAGTATTTAAAATAAAAAAGCAGCCCCAGATTAAAGATGATTCCAATCAGTAAACCAATGTGATTGCACAATTTCATTCCCGCGAGCAATGAGCCAAGCGGTCGTGCTTGTACGGACAGTTGGCGAATGCCGCGAGGGTGTGCGGCGGTAAATTTTGCATTTACAAGGGAGAGCAGAAAACTTAACAGATAGTTTACGGCAATACTGACTAAAATAATTGCAAGATAATAGAAATTAAAGTAGCCGTAAAACCATAAAGACATACCGGCTAAGAAAACCTTAGCCAGTTCAAAACGTTTACAATAATTTAATCCATACCAGCCAAGCAAAGTAAGCGGCAGGAATATAAAAATAAATAAAAAAGAATTAAACAGCATAATAACTCCGAATATAATTTGTTGAACTTGGTATAGTATACCAAATTCTGAAAAGGGTTACAATGGATAATAGAAAGAAAGGAGTGGTTATTATTATGAAGAAAAAATTAATAGTTATAGTGTTTACAGTACATTTAATTTTATGTATGCTGACAGGCTGCGGAGAAAATGCACCAATGGACGAGTTGGTAGAAAACGGACGAAAAAGCAGTGTTCAGGCTGTCGAAGAAGATGTACCGACGATGGTGTCAGAGCGAAAGCTTCCGGCACTATCCAAACTTCGGGAGAGCGTGAAAGAAGAGTTAGGCGAAAATTACTGGCCGGAAGTTTCTTTATCGGAAGAGGAACTGGAGGCGAAAACAGGGATTACGCAGGATATGTATATAGAGTTTCTGGCTGAGGAACCGAGTCTGCAAGCCAACATTGACACTATGATTATTGTGCGTGCCAAGGAGGATTGTGTCGGTGTTGTAGAGCAGGCGTTGGAAGAATACCGAAGCCGTCTGATTGAGGAGAATAAACAATATCCGCAAAATTACGGTAAGGCATCAGCATCCCGAATGGAAACGATAGAAAATTATATTTGTTTTGTACAGCTTGGGGCAGACACAACCGTCGTAGCAAATAAAGGGGAAAAAGAGATTCTTGCATATTGCCAGGAGGAAAATGAAAGAGCGATTGATGTTCTTGAGAAAACTATCTTACGATAGTTGTTATCTTACGATAAACAATGCCGCTTTCCGGGTGATGGAGCGGCTTTTTAAATATTTTGTTGCGGCAGGCAGGTGGTATAAGTATAATATTAAGTAGGAAAGGAAGTGATTTTATGGCGGAAAGATTGACATGGAAACAAATTCAAGAAAAATATCCGGATCAATGGGTTGGTCTTGTAGATGTTCAATATAGAGATAATGATGGGATTTCAGTGGAGTCTGCTGTTGTAAAATACACGGATAAGACAAAATCGGAACTTACAAGAATGGTCTTAAAAGGAGAAATAGTATCTCGACATACAAATCCGGAGGGACATTTACAGTTAGGAGCAGTAGGAATATTATGAAGCAGTTTACATTAAAACTGGATAAAAACCGCCAAAGACCTGTTGTGATACAGGGCTTTTTTTGAAATAGGAGAATAAAAAACGTGAACGAAAAATTTCAAAGAATACTTGACGATATTAAAAAATCAACAAAAGAAGTGAAAGTTTTGCCGATTGATAAAACTGTAAAAGAAAAGGTGAGTGAGAAATATTCAATTCATTCGGAAAGTCTGCTGGGTATACTTCTTGAAAACACAGGGGGAATTGTGATAGATAACTGGCTGCGGTTTTATGGCAGCGGAGAAATAAATTTTCTTACAAGAAATCAATGGATGCCTTTTGATGAAACAGTGATAGCAGAGGATATATTAGGCGGTCTGTTTGTGTGTCTTGAGAATGGAAATATTGGCTATTTTGCGCCGGATTGTCTTGAATTAGAGGATATGGATATCAATCTTAGCCAATTTTTATACTGGGGTTTACATGGAGATACCGATACATTCTATGTAGATTACCGATGGGAAAACTGGCAGGATGATCTTGGGGATTTGGATTATGATAAGGGAGTAGCTTTCTATCCATATTTATGGGCGGGAGCAGAATCATTAGAAAGCAGAAAACGCAGCATTATACCGATGGAGGAAATCATCGGGGTGGAGTTTGAGTTTTTGAAACAGATGGTTTCAGAGTAAAGGAAGTAATTTTATACCAGTAACAGTTTGGAATAATTCTGTCAACATTTCTTTTATATAGCAATTCTCAAAAATACAGCGCAACTGAAAATTTCATAACTGCAACGATTGGTTGACATCATTTAAATAAATGTTGGTAGTACGCAACCAGTGGAGTGTGTTAGTTTTTTATTGGAGGTGATGAATATGGAAATAGCTAAACGGCTTCAGGAACTACGTAAAAAAATGGGATATTCACAGGAGCAAGTTGCTGAAATGCTTGGAATTTCAAGACAAGCTGTTTCAAAATGGGAAAGTGGACAGGGAAATCCGGATATTGATAATGTAATTAAATTGACGGAAATATATGATGTTAGTGCCGATTACATTTTACTGGGGCGTGAACAGGATGCGGTAGTGCCTATACCAGAGAAAAAAGAAATGAGCAGAGAGATGCGGAAGGCAATAGGAATCATTGCTATTATAGCAGCAACGGCAGTAGTTACGGTCTTGTTTATCATTGCGCTGAGTCTGGTGTCCAGATTTTTATTGTGATTACATAAAAGAAAAAGGTGGTTATGAATATGTTAAAAATGATAGATAAGAGAAAAGAAATACTGGAAGTTATAATGTGTTTTTTTCTCATGATAGTCTGGACAGTTTTTATAGGATGGCTAGAAATGATTTTTGAGTTAAATGGACTTGGACTAGGGGTTTTGGCTTATCTGATTCCTGTTTTAGCGCTTATTATTTATGTCTTGAAAATAGAAAAAGCGCCGATTTCTTCGATTGGTCTGGATAAAATTTGTCTTCCGGATATTCCAAAAGGTTTGCTGTTGGGATTTTGCATGTTTGTTGTACAGCAAATTCCGCTTATCATTATTAAAATGGATTATAGCGTTTATGCAATGCCGCCTGATTTAGGATATATTGTTGTTATGTCATTGTATTGCATTTTATGTGTAGGACTTATGGAGGAACTTGTTTTTCGTGGGTTTATTCTTCAAAAGACACAGGTGGTATGCAGCTCAAAAATAATTTCCATTGGAATAAACATACTGTTCTTTTATGCGGTTCATTGGTCTTCCATGCAGTTTACATTTGGCGAGTTTTACAATATAGCAGTAAATGTATTGTTATTGTGTTTATATTTTTTCAAGTCGAAGCGTAAAAGCATTATTCCACTTATCATTGCACACGGATTTTATGATATTTTGACATCCGTGTTGCTTCCGATTTTAATTTTTTTCAGTATATGAAATAAAACGAATGGCAGCAGGCGGGCATGGGAAATACACTTGATTGTCTGCCTTACGCCAAAAACTCCTTCAACAGCGTTTCCAGCTCCTTCGCCTCCGTATGTGAAAGAACGGAACCTTCCTGCTTATCCTGCTTGTCCGCACCCTCTGATATTTCCAGTGCCGTTTTTTCTACTTTTTCCGCATCTGTTCCTTCGACAAGTTTCAAATCCAAAGAAGTCTGTTCTAAGCGGTTTGCCAGATGATTTTCCAGATAATCGATTAGATTCGTACGTAAAATTTTTGTTTTTCCTGAAATATCCACCAATGAGGAAATTGCAAAATAGCAGTATAATCCTAAAAAGCTGATGATATAATAAGGAATAACATAAATCACTGATTCGCCCAGAACAATGCCTTTACAGGCGCCGATTCCGGAAATAAGAACCGACAACAGGACAAGCTGCCCGGAAAGGTGTTTTAATGTTGCAAGCGAGATACCGTTTACTTTTATTTTGTTCATATACTTGTCCACAAAGATGGGAATATTGGAAATACCTTCATGAAGTTTAGAGCAGCTTGAAAATTTTAATTTTAGCTGCTGTAAGGATTTATTGGTTGTAGAAGACATATTTTCCGTTTCCCGGATGAGTTTATGACATAGCACACCCATGCTGATTTGGCATATGATACTTAAAGATAATAAAATCAGGGTAGGAATCATAAATTCCGGATGCTGAAATAAAATTTGCAACATATAAACACTTCCTTTAAAAACTCTCTTTTTTTAAATTCTATTATAAGTAGGATGGAAAAGAATCTCAATCATTCAGGGCATGTAAGGCATCAGCAAATTTTTCTTTTTATCATAAAAAGTGTTAGAAAATGTAAGATTTGGGGTATTTTGGTTGCTTAGGACTGGAAACTATGGCGAATTTGTGATATAGTGGGGACAATGGTTCGTAATGTAATTATCCAGGAGGTAAAGGCTATGATATATAAACCACAGGGAGTATGTTCTAACGCAATTAATATTGAAGTAAAAGACGGTGTTATCAAATTTGTTGAGTTTACAGGTGGATGTAACGGTAATTTACAGGGAATATCCAGTCTTGTTAAGGATATGAAAGTAGAAGACGCTATCCGCAAACTGAAAGGGATAAAATGCGGTTTCAAAAATACATCCTGCCCGGATCAACTGGCATGTGCACTAGAACAAATAGCAGAAGGCGCAAATTAATTTCGGCAAATCTGTCTGTTTAGGAGGTTTTTCTTGCATGGCTAAGAAAATCGTATTAACCGGCGGCGGCACTGCCGGACATGTAACGCCCAATATTGCTTTAATTCCTAAATTAAAGGCATTGGGTTATGAAATTGCTTATATGGGTTCCTATGATGGAATAGAGAAAAAGCTGATTGAGGATTTTGACATTCCTTATTATGGAATCGCGACAGGCAAATTTCGCAGATACTTTGACCCGAAAAACTTTTCGGATCCATTCCGTGTATTAAAGGGGATGGCAGAGGCAAAAAAATATTTAAAAGAAATAAAACCGGATGTAGTCTTTTCCAAAGGCGGTTTTGTGAGTGTACCGGTTGTGCGGGCGGCAGCCTCTTTGAAGATTCCGTGTATTGTGCATGAGTCGGACATGACGCCGGGGCTTGCTAATAAACTTTGTATTCCGGCGGCTAAAAAAGTATGCTGTAACTTTCCGGAAACCTTTAAACTTCTGCCTGCGGATAAAGCGATTTTAACAGGTTCTCCGATTCGGGAAGAATTATTAAAAGGAAATAAGGAGGCGGCTTACCAATTATGCGGGTTTGATGCTTCCAAACCTGTTATTATGGTAATCGGCGGAAGCCTTGGTTCAGCGGCAATCAATCAGGCTGTCAGGGACGCCCTGCCGGAACTTTTGGAAGATTTCCAGATTGTTCATATATGCGGAAAAGAGAAGATGGATAATCTTCTTTTGACGACAAAAGGATATAAGCAGTTTGAATATATTAAATCGGAATTAAAAGATATTTTTGCGATGGCGGATATTGTTATTTCCAGAGCAGGAGCAAACGCAATCAATGAATTGCTCGCGTTGAAAAAGCCTAATCTCCTGATTCCGCTGCCATCTGCAAGCAGCCGCGGCGACCAGATTCTCAATGCAAGGTCTTTTGAGGCGCAGGGCTTTAGTATTGTAGTAGATGAAGATGACCTGACAACAAAGCTGTTAGTGGAAAAAGTGCAGGAGCTTTACTTTACAAGGCTCACCTACATTGATGCAATGGGTAAAAGTTCGCAAAGAGATGCAATCAGTACCATTATATCAGTTATTGAAGAGGTGGCGGGCAAATGACAAATGAAGAATATGTTTTAACAGAAGAACAAATGAGAAAAAGGGCGGCAAAGGGTTATTTCGTAAGAGATTTGGAAAAAGACCGCGTGTATTGTCCGACGGGAGAAATCCTGAGAAGAAAAGCTGTTAAGAGAAGCGGTGAGGTGCGCTATGCCAATAAGATGGCATGTAAGCAGTGCGAATATAGAGAAAAGTGCACAAGGTCGCCGTGGAAAGAAGTAGATTTTCCGGACAAGGTAAAAGAAGCAAGGAATTTAAACTGGCTGAAAGCGGAGGAAGAAGCCGCGAAAGCAAAAACAACGGATGCCACGCGGCGCGAGACATCCTTATGTTAAAATAAATCGGGTGCACCTGCACCCGATTATTTTATTCGCTTTCCTGTAATCTTTCAACAATACTCCGTTGCTTTATTTTCCGCCATGCGAAAAGCGGCGTGAGCGCGGCTACCAGTAAAAGTAACGGCAGCATGATAAAGAACGGAACTACCTGAAACCGATAGCTGAAAAAGGCGATTACTTCGTTTAATGCGTTTAGGATAAGCCATGATAAAAAGCTTCCGAAAACAAAGCTTATGATAAAGGCAACGGCAACATAGCTGACGCCCTCACATATTAAAACTTTTTGCAACTGCGCCTGCGTCATGCCGATACTTTGCAGCATGGCAAATTCCCGTCTTCTGGAAATGATTTCCGTTGTAATCGCGTTAATAAAGTTCAGGATACCGATTAGCGCAACCACTGAGGCAAGTGTAATACCGACAATGGCAAAAACCATAGTTACATTTTCAAATTCTTTCCGTAACATATCTAAGGATACATACCCCATCATTGCATGGCTGTCGGAATATTCTTCTATTGCTTTAGCGAATGCTTCCTGCTTGCTGTCCTCTATTTGATAAGATACGGAGAAACGTTCTGCTAAGTCAGAATTGTCAAATGTTAATTCCGACAACGGCAGAATGACATCACATTGATTGGGAGTACTGAAATGCAGATACATACTTTCCGGCCTTCCAACAATAGCCATAACTTCATATTCTTTTGTAGTAAGATTTTCATAATGGAAGTCGATATGTTCGCCGGCGTCGTCTGTAATCTCATAGTATTCGGTATCTTCTGTAAAAAAATCTATATTTATTTTATCTCCCGGTTGGTAAACATGCTCGTCCGAGGGGATAAAACCATTGTTGCCCAATATTGGTGTCAGCAGGATATAATCGCCGCTCCTAAATTTATCAATGTCCAGACTGCCCTCCAGTACGGTCAACTGGGAGAGGAGTTCTTCGCTATAGCCGTAAGCTGTATCAACCAGTGTTTCTTCACCCTGTAGTAATTTATCCGGATTTGTGTATTCGGTGCGTCTTAGCTTATTTTCCGCGTCCAGTTTCCGTAATTTTTCAAGCGCTTTTTCATTTGGGTTTAAAAAACAGCGCCAGCGGTACCACATTTCCGTCCGGCTTTCAATACCCTCCTGGCTGTCCGCCAAAGCAAGAAATTCCGGCTCGATATTAAAATCATAGGTTTTTAGAGAGGCTGTGAAATTAACATTTCCAAGTTGGAAATCTCCTGCGAGCCGTCCTTCCAGATAGGAATCTATACGGAAACTTTGTACGGTAGTCACGATAACAGCTAACAGGATGATACTGAAAGAAATCGCGCTTATTACGACTGTAGTAGTACGTTTGTTTCGTCCGAGGTTGGATAATGCCATGGAAACAGCGCTGAAGTGGGTGCTCTTTTTCTTCTTTTTAGAAACGTCTTTTCCTTTTTTACTTACTTCCGTATATTTCACTGCCTCTATTGGAGAAACGCTTCCTGCAATTTTCCCCGGTTTTCTACAGCTTAAGAAAACAGTCAATCCACAGAAAATTACACTGAATACAGGAATCCAGATATTAAACCGCAGGGACATGGAAGCTCCTGCGAAATCTCCGATGCTTGATACGAGTGGCAGAGCTAATTTACCGATAAAAAAGCCAATAAGAATGCCAATAGGAATGCCGATTGCAGATAAAACTGCAGCCTGACGCAGAAGCAGTCTGCGAATCTGTTTTTTCGTTGTACCGATTGTCTTTAATAGTCCGTAAAACCTGATATCGTTTATGACGGAAATCTGAAAAATATTATAAATAATCAGATAACCCGTTATCAAAATAATCGCGATTGCACTGGAAAGGATCATAACGGTAAATGGGTCAACCGATTCCACGCGGTTTCTCATATATGCCCAATTCACACCATAATTCACAGTGTCCGGTTCATATCCGGCATTTTGGATGACTGCCCGAATTTTATCATCCAGATTGGAAGCATTTTTAAAAAGTATATTGACGGCATATAGTCCTACACTTTTATATTCCATGTGTTCTTCTGCCCAAGTGATAAAATCTTCGTCGGTCAGGGAGCCTTTTAATTTTGTCCAGTAGCTTTCCGACAGACATAATTGACTGGCATATGAAACATAGTCACCCTGATACCAGCCGCTTACAATAAATTCTTCTTCTATGGTCTCTCCCATGAAGGTAAAGGTAATAGGAATTTTTTCGCCCAGAGCATAGGGAAGATGCAGTTCATCGAAAATAAAGGTATCTACGACAATTTCGTTTTCCGCGACGGGAAGACGCCCTTCTTCCAATGTAATGAACATATTATCCAATGTTTTTTCATCAGGAATGTAGCGGAGTTCCGCCTGCCGTTTCACAATGTTTTGTGCCATGCCAATGTAAATATCATAGCAGCTTTCCTTTACCATCGGGTCGGCGATGACTCTTTCATATTGCTCTTTTGTTGCCGCTTTTAATCCCACATGCGATCGCGTGCCGACTGCGCGCATTGTGCTTTCCTGTGTCATCTGCATGATGCCGCTCATTAAGGAAAAGACAGCGGTAAAAAGGACTCCCGTCAATATAATCGCCACGATGGCAAAAAGATTTCTCATGCGGTTGTTTTGCAGACTCCGGCGGGAGAGTTTACGGATAGAGGCGCCGTTATTATTTTTCATGTAAGACACCTCCCTGCTTATGGTCGTCTATAATCTTTCCGTCTTCGATATGGATGACTCTGTCGCAAAGCTGCGCTAATGCTTCATTATGTGTAATCATGACGATGGTCTGGTGGAATTGTTCTCCGGTCAGCTTTAGAAGTCCCAATACTTCCTGCGTTGTTTTACTGTCGAGATTTCCGGTCGGCTCATCAGCAAGAATAATGGCGGGCTTTGTAGCAAGTGCACGTGCAATGGCAACGCGCTGCTGCTGTCCACCGGAAAGCTGTCCCGGAAGATTATCCAGTTTGCTTTGCAGACCAAGCATTTTAATAATGTCATCTACGAATTTTTTATCTACCGTTCTTCCGTCCAGTTCAAGCGGCAGAACGATATTTTCATAGACGCTTAAAATCGGAACAAGGTTATAACTTTGGAAAATAAAACCAATCTGCCTTCTCCGGAAAATGGTTAAGTCATTTTCGTTCAGGTCAAAAATCTTTTTTCCTGCAACGGTTACGGTACCGCTTGTCGCATAGTCAAGCCCGCCTAACATATGAAGAAGCGTGGATTTGCCGGAGCCGGAAGTACCTACAACAGCGGTAAATTCGCCGTCCTCTACACGTAAATTTACGCCGTCTAATGCTTTCACCTGCGTATCGCCGGAGCCGTAATATTTTTTCAGTTCTTTTGTTTCCAGTATGCTCATAAAAATTAGTCCTCTCTTTCCTGGATTTTCTCTTATACGGGTTTATTCTAACAAATACTTCTTACAGCCTTCTGACAAAAAGAAATAAAAGATATGACAATATTGTAAGAACTTGTTCCGGTTTTTTGTTTCCGTTATTTTCCAATACAGTTGATAAACTATTGTAAAACAGTGAAGAAAATGCTAAATTTATTATAGCAAAAGAGAAAGGTATGTTAGTTACGTTATGGGGGAAAACATTAAACAAAAATTTATACAGGCTGTACAAAGAAACGGCGCTTCTGTCAAATGGGTTATTTTAGCGGTTGCTTCCGGTGTTGTTATCGGGGGAATCGGCACATTTTTTCATAGGTGTTTATCCATTGTAACACAGACGCGCGCAGAGTATCCATATATCATCTGGCTGCTTCCGTTTGGCGGGCTTCTTATCGTAGGCGCGTATCGTTTGCTCCATAATGAGAATGATGCAGGAACAAATCTGGTTATTTCTTCGATTCATTCCGGAGACGAACTGCCCGCACGTCAGGCGCCGCTTATTTTCCTTTCTACATTGATTACACACTTATGCGGAGGTTCGGCAGGACGCGAGGGCGCAGCACTGCAGATTGGCGGCAGTATCGGAAATAAAATCGGGGAACTGCTCCGGCTGGATGAGAAGGACAGGCATATTATGACAATGTGCGGCATGAGCGCGGCTTTTTCGGCGTTATTCGGAACGCCGATGGCAGCAGCCGTTTTTTCTCTGGAAGTGGTGAGCGTTGGTGTTATGTATTATGCGGCTTTGGTTCCCTGCGCGATTGCAGCTTTGGCGGCGCATGGCGTTGCTGCTTATTTCGGAACTCCGGAAGAGGTGTTTCCGTTAAAAGAACTGCCTTCCTTTACCATCAGCGCAGCGGTAAAGACTTCCATTCTTGCCGTATTATGTGCGTTTGTCAGTATTTTATTCTGTGTTCTGCTCCATCAGGCAGCGCATCTTTATAAGAGATTTTTCAAGAATGCCTATATCAGAATTTTCGTAGGCGGCTGTATTGTGATTGCATTGACGTTTTTGGTAGGAGACCAGAGGTATAACGGTTCCGGCATGGCTTTGATTGAAAAGTGTATGGAGGGCAGTGTCAGACCGGAAATGTTTCTTATGAAAATACTGTTTACAGCGGTAACTTTAGGAGCCGGTTATAAGGGCGGTGAGATTGTGCCATCGTTTTGTATCGGCGCAACATTCGGCTGTCTGTTTGGAAACATAATCGGATTTTCACCTGCACTTTGTACGGCAGTCGGTATGGGGGCGGTATTCTGCGGGGTAACGAACTGTCCGATTTCATCGCTTCTCATTTGTTTTGAACTGTTCGGATACGACGGAATGCCTTATTTTTTGCTGGCAGTGGCGTTTAGCTACATGTTTTCCGGATATTACGGTTTATACCATAGTCAGAAAATCATGTATTCAAAATATAAGACAATTTTTATCAATAGGAAAGCGGAGTAGAATTTAACAGAAACAATGAAAAACTGCTTCCCTGACCAAGTTTTGAGGCTACGGTAATGTAGCCTTTTTCACATTGTAAGATAAGCTGCGCCAGATATAAACCGAGGCCGTTTCCTTCCTGTTGTTCCACGCTCTTTCCGCGATAAAAACGCTTAAAGATATTGTTATATTCACTTTCGGGAATGCCGATGCCCTCATCGGAAATGGTAATTCTTGTATAAATATCCAGTCGGGTAATTGCTATTCTAATGTGGCTGTTTTCCGGGGAATATTTGATTGCATTTTCTAAAATATTGGACATGGCTTCCGCTGTCCATTTCGGATTATGGTAGAGCGGGAAATCCTGAAATACATCTGCCGATAATTGGATTCTTTTTGCAGCAGCCTGTGCATAGACTGCGTCAAGTGAGCGGGCAATCGTTTCCTTGATGCCCGTATTTTCGGCATGAAATTGAATGATACCGTTTTCCAGCCGGGAAGCTTTTAAAAGATCTTTCATTAACCAGCTCATTTTGTCTGCCTGGTCTTTCGTATGTTCCAGAAACTCTTTCTGTTTTTCCGGCGAAAGAGTGTTATTCTGCAATAGTTCCATATTCATGATAATATTTGCCAAAGGCGTCTTTAACTGGTGAGAAAGGTCGGAAATCAGTTCCGTGACCTGATTTTTTTCTTTGACCGCTTGTTTTTCCTTAAAATAGGCATTGCTTAAAATGCGGCGAAGCTGACTTGCGATTTTAGATTCCCTTGTTTCATAATATTCCTGATAGTATGCGTCATTCGGGTCTCTTGTCCAGAAGCTGTCCAGTATGCTATCCAGTTTTTTCCACTGCAGCAGAAAATAGACTGTACCTATAATAAGGGCTGCAATACAGAGCAAAAGAGCGAGGGCAAGTAAGATTATGATAGTGTTCTGTGTCATGGATTTTCCTCCCATAAATATCCGATTCCCTGAATGGTGCGGATGTAATTTCCGCCCAGTTTTTTACGCAGACGGCTGATATTGACGGAGAGAGTATTTTCTTCTACAAAATTTCCGTCTGTATCCCATACATGCTGTAATATCTGCTCTTTTAAAAGCGCCTGGTTTTTATGTTCCAGAAAATATTGAAGCAGACGGAACTCCGTTATGCTTAAAATGATTTCCTTATCTTCGCAGAAAGCGCGGAATGTGCTTGTATCCAAGGAAATTTTACCGGATTTAATGATATGCTCCGTTTCATTTTCAGGGTACTTGCGCCGTATCATATTTTGCAGTCTGATTTTTAAAACGGAAATGGAAAATGGTTTCGTCATATAATCGTCCGCTCCGCTTGAAAGCCCCATAATTTCATCTACTTCCATATCCCGCGCGGTCAGCATTAACAGCGGGGTCTTGGATTTTTCCTCGGGAAGTTTCCGTATAGTTTTACAAAAATCAATGCCGTCTCCGTCCGGCAGATTCAAATCCAGTATGACGGCGTCAGGCGACTCTTCCTCAAAAAGAGTATAGCCCTCTTTCAGTGTCTGCGCGCAGAGCGTTTGATAACCATCCTGCTCGAGAGCAAAAGAAATGCCGCGGTTTAGTCCGGTGTCATCTTCGATGATTAATATTTTCATAGAGAATCCTTTCCTAACTTCAAACTGTCATCCTTATTACTTTTGTTTTTAATTTCTATCCAATTTTCAGGGAATCCCATATATTTGTATAATTGGTTTTTCTGAATTCTTTTTGTATCTTTAAGTAATTTTTGTATCAATCTACTTAATCCCCCTACGAATAATTTAAAGTCATTTTCATTTAATAGATATTTTAAAACAATAACTACGGCAAATAAATCATTCTTTCCTTTCTTATACTGTTCTTTTACTTTATGAATTTCTAAAGATGCATGAATATATGTATCGTCTATTGTTCCCTTTTTATATTTATAATCAAACAGTCTCTCGTTATGAGCGCATACATTTCTAACGCGGGCTAATAAATCCAACATCTGCACAAGCATACTCTCATGTACATATGTAAATTCTTTGCTAACATTGTGCTGAATATTCTGTGGTAAAAAACTATACATTCTTGAGACAGTGCCTAATGTTAATGCTTTCATCATAACCCATAAAGGAATATTGCCATGCTTATTTTGCTGATGTTTGATATACGGATAATTTTTAGGGTCAGTTGTAATTTTTGTAAGCCTTGTAATCAGTTCGTTCACATCTTTTTGGTTTTTGGAATTATAATTATATTTTGTTGCATTGAGATAATGTTGCTGTGCATCACCATAAGTTTCACAAAAAGAATAGGATATTAGCGACTTGACATGGTTTTCAATTTTCAGTATATATTGTAAGAAAAGCGCTCTCAAAGAATCATCAAAGATGTAGAGTGCATAAATATCCTGAATTGATGTATGAATTTTATAATTGCCATCCTTTCCTTTAAAAGGACCTTTGTAACCTGATATTAATGCAAAATAACTGTGCTCTTTTAATAATTTAATGGCATAATCTTTATCATTTATTTCAAGTTTTTTTTCTTCGTTTAATTTTTTGATTAATTGTTCATAAGTCATGAAAGGCTTATCTTGTTTTAACTCATTTTCCATAAAATACCTCATTCTTACTCAACATACATACAAAAAGGCTCCCGCAGGAGCCCCTTCTGGTCGCAGGCCTCACAGGTATCTGCAACACGATCACTGACAATATTATACATAACAGGTGTAATTGTGTCAACATATTTATCTGTTATTGTTTAATCTTTTGCCAGCGATATATTTATATGTGTTTTATATTTTAAATATACAGAAATTTAATAAAGCATATTGACAACTGATATGTACTGTTATATACTGTTTATCACGGAGGCAGAAAATATGAAAATTATAATTAGCAATTCATCGATGGAACCAATTTATGAGCAAATCATAGGGCAGATTAAAGCTATGATTATGGACGGAAGACTACAGGAAGAGACCATGCTGCCTTCGGTCAGGTCTTTGTCCAAAGATTTAAAAATCAGTGCGCTGACGGTAAAGAAGGCCTACGACTGCCTCGAAGAGGATGGCTTTATTGTTACGGTGCATGGAAAAGGAAGCTTTGTTGCGCAGGGGAATCAGAATCTTTTACAGGAAGAAAAGCGCAGGGAAGTGGAAAATAAGTTAGAATCCGCCGTGCAGGAGGGAAGAAAGTGCGGGATGAAAGATGAGGAAATCAGGGAATTATTTGATTTAATCATGGAAGAATAGTGTGAAGAGTGGTAAAAGGAGTGAGCCGATAGATGTTACTGAAAATGGAAAATGTACAAAAGCGGTATGGAGATTTTAATCTCGACTGCTCCATTCAAATTGAAGAAGGTTATGTTACGGGAATCATAGGTGCAAACGGAGCCGGGAAAAGTACGACCTTTAAAGCGATATTGGGTCTGATTCAGACAGATGGCGGAGCCATTGAAATTTTCGGAAAAGACAGCCAGGAAATAACGGTTTCCGATAAACAGGAAATAGGTGTTGTTTTAGCAGAAAGTACGTTTAACGATGTGCTTACGATAAAAGATACGGTGTCTGTTATGGAAGCGATGTATCCGAAGTTTGAGAAAGATAGTTTTATCAGGAAATGTGAGCAATATGAACTGCCGCTAAATAAGCAGCTAAAAGAGTTTTCTACCGGAATGAAAGCGAAATTCAAGCTTCTGCTTGCTATGAGCTATGAAGCAAAGCTGTTAATTTTAGATGAGCCGACGGCAGGTCTGGATGCGGTAGTCAGAAGTGAGCTGCTTGACGAGATGCGTGAATATATGAGTCATGACGGCAGGGCAATTCTTGTCAGTTCCCATATTTCTTCCGATTTGGAGGGACTGTGCGATGACTTATATT